>CBFDCH010000316.1:0-4054 GCA_965603235.1 uncultured bacterium
CCGTACACCAAGGCAAGTGGACCATGGCGCCAGACTTTTGTTACTGGGATGTTCCTCAGATTGAGTTGATGGACAAAATTCTAGGTATCGTTGGTTGTGGCAATATTGGGCAGGCTGTGGCTCGGATCGCGCTCTCATTTGGTTTAAAGGTTTATATTTATGATGTTTGCCAGCGTGATCTTGAGGGGATGAAGGTGGAAATGAAGGATCTGGATACCGTTTTTTCTGAAAGCGATTTCATCACTCTGCATTGCCCGCTCACCACCGAAACACAAGGCATTATCAACAAAACAAACCTGACAAAAATGAAAAAAACAGCCATAATCATTAATACGGCCCGGGGGCCACTGGTAAATGAACAGGACCTGGCTCAGGCCTTGAATGACGGTGTGATCGCCGGAGCCGGACTGGATGTTTTGAGTGTTGAGCCGCCCTTGGCCACCAATCCCCTGCTAAAGGCCCGCAATTGTTTTATTACTCCCCACATTGGCTGGGCAAGCCGGGAGTCGAGGGAGAGGTTGATTGAGAAGAGCGCTGAGAATATAAAAGCCTTTTTGGCGGGCAGACCCATAAATGTTGTCAATTAATAGCACATGCGATTGATAAAGGTTAGGCAAAAGTTCTCCTGTCCACAAATTCAGGATATTGAAGGACACATAAAAGCAGAGATCGCCAGGGTTGGCTTATCTCTCAAGCCGGGAGCCCGGATTGCCCTGACAGTGGGCAGCCGGGGTATCAGCCACCTTGTACCGATCGTTAAATCATTGGTTCACAACTTGCAGGATCGTGGAGTGAAACCCTTTATCGTGCCTGCCATGGGTAGTCATGGTAATGCAAGCGCGGCCGGCCAGAAGGAGGTGCTGAGCCAATTGGGAATAAGTGAGGAGAGCATGGGCGTGCCCATTCTATCATCCATGGAAGTGGTGGAAATCCCCGCTAAAAACGTTACCCACCGGATATTTATGGACAAACACGCCTATGAGGCGGATGGTGTCGTTCTGGTCAACCGTGTCAAACCCCACACCGATTTTCACGGTGATTATGAAAGTGGTTTGGTAAAAATGGCTGTCATCGGCCTGGGGAAACATGAACAGGCACTGGAAATTCACCGTTTTGGAGTGGAAGGACTGCAACGCCTGCTGCCAAAAACCGCCCAAGAAATTATTGCCACGGGTAAAATTTTGATGGGGCTGGCAATTGTTGAAAACGCCTGTGATACGCCCATGCTGATAAAAGCCATTCCTCCTGAGCGTATCATGGCCGAAGAACCGACTTTACTGGCTACAGCCAGGGAGCACATGCCCAGCCTGCCTGTGAACCACATCGATGCTCTTATTGTAGATCGAATGGGCAAGGACATCAGCGGTACCGGACTCGATCCAAATGTTACGGGCCGCATGAGCATACGTGGTTTTCCCGATCCGCCATTCCCCAGCATAAAAAGTATTCTGGTAACCGATTTGACTCCCGGCTCCCATGGTAATGCCTCTGGAGTCGGTTTTGCCGATGTAATTACCAAAAAATTGTACGCCAAAATAAATTTTTCCGCTACCTATGAAAATGTAATAACCGCTACCTTTCTGGAGAGGGGAAAGATTCCGTTGGTCGCTGAGCACGCCAGAAAGGGATTTGATATATTATGCCGGATAGCGGGCCCCCTGGAACCTGGTAAAGAGAGAGTTGTCCGCATTCAAGATACATTGCACCTTGAACACCTTTATGTATCTCCTGTCATATTTAAGGAGATAAATGCCGCTGTTGAGGGGAGAGGTGATGAGGTTGACATGTTTAAACCTGATGGTAATTTAAAGGATTTTGAATAGTCGGCTGCCGTTGATTTTTATTATGACTTTTACTATACTCTTTCTGAATTCCGAGTAGGAACAATGATTCATAAACGCATCCTGACCATTGCTCTATTATTGCTGGTGATTTTTATTTTTGGTGTTTTGGGCTATATGGTCCTGGAAGGGTGGGCCTTTCTCGATTCATTCTATATGACCATTATCACCCTCACCACAGTGGGATTTATGGAGGTGAAACCCCTCTCTGAAGCTGGCCGATATTTCACAATTATTCTTCTGATTTTCGGTTTCAGTATGATTCTCTATGGCCTGGGTTCGATTACTGCCTTTTTTGTAGAAGGCGAGCTAATGGGGCTCTTAAGGAGAAAAAAGATGAATAAAAAAATTAATAAATTGAACGATCATTTTATTATCTGCGGTGCCGGCAAGTTGGGCTGGCATGTGTTTAACGAATTTGTGAAAACGGAGAAAGAATTTGTTGTGGTTGAGAAAGGAGAAGGGGAGCTTGAATCCATCAAAGAGCTAAAAGAAGACGTTCTATATATTAACGGGGATGCCTCATCTGATGATGTCCTCTGTCAGGCTGGTATCAGGCGTGCAAAAGGATTGATTGCCACCTTCGCTGAAGATAAAGACAATGTATTTGTTGTTCTAACCGCCAGGAGTCTGAATCCCAAGTTGCGTATTGTGGCCCGGGCGATTGATGAGGAAACTGTTCATAAACTGTATACTGCCGGGGCCGATGCCGTGGTATCACCCCATTCAATCGGTGGTATGAGGATGGCCTCTGAGATGCTGCGTCCTGCTGTGGTCTCCTTTTTAGATATCATGTTGCGAACCAAGGACAAAGTATTACGTATTGAAGAAGCTGAGATTGAATCGGGTTCAAAATTTGAGGGAGTGATGTTAAAAGAAGCCAATATACCTCAAGAGACCGGTTTAATCGTAATCGCGGTAAAAAACCGTGATACTGGAGAATACATATATAATCCAGGATCAGATTTAAAACTCAAAGTCAATGATGTCCTGATTATCCTCGGAGATATGAACCAGTTGGACAAACTAAAAGAATTTACGTCTTCCTAATGGGGAATTTTTTTTCTTGGTCCGACTCATTTGTTGAAATTAATGGACAAATTATATAAAATAGTAATGAGTAAGAAATCATTTCTTCTCAGCTAGTAAGGAGGACGGTCCAAATGGCTGCTGATGATTTTAATTGGGATCAGGATGATGGCGTTGATGAGGGGAACAATACCAATAAAAATGAGGATAGCGACGAATTTGAAAAAACAGTTGATCACAACGAAAATGCATTTCTGGATCAGCAATATGAAATAGGTAAAGTAGAAAAGCCTGATGAACCTGACAGTGAGGGCGAAGGAGATTTCCCCTTTTCAGATATTGATGATGCACTGGCCGGTGTAGGAGTCCCGGCAGAACCAGCTGCTGAACCAACAACAAAAGAGGAAGATCCGGAACCTGGAGAACTGACCAGTGTTTCTGCTCCACCTGAGCCGGAACCCGGTATCAAAGATCACGATGAAGTGTTTATGGAATTGAGCCCGGATGAGATAGCACCCGGCGAGAATGGAGAAGTGTATGATATAGACCCAGAAGAGACCCTGCCACCATCCGAAGCTCCAGTTTCACCTCAGGCGGAATTTGCAGATCAATTTGATCCATTTGTACCTGCCACTGACATGGATGAAGTTGCTAAAGATTTACCGCCTAAGAAAGAGGATGAGGTTATGGAATTGGAACCGGTTGTACCTGCCACTGACATGGATGAAGTCGGTAAAGATTTACCGCCTAAGAAAGAGGATGAGATTATGGAATTGGAACCGGAAGTTATGGTTTCTCCAGAGCCTCCTGCTGGTGCGGATGCACCGATGGAAATGGAAGACGAACCCCTTGAGTTGGACCAAAAGGTTAATATGCCCCCCCAGCCCGAACCCGGAGATCATGAGGAGGCTCTCTCATTGGAACCGGAGCAGATAGCTTTAGAAGAAGATGCCGAACCAATGGATCAGGTACTTGAGGCTGAAACGAAAGAAAAAGAAACAGATGGAGATTTTCTTGAATTGGGGGGTGAAGCCATGGTTGCTCCGGAAACTCCCGAGATTCCCCAGCCTGCGCCAACAGATGAAGCTTTTGTCCTGGATGAACAGGTGGACTCAGCGCCGCCTCCAACCCAGGATGACTCTTTCCAGATTGAGAGGAATGAATTCGGGGCTCAACTGGCGTCC
>CBFDCH010000317.1:0-4044 GCA_965603235.1 uncultured bacterium
GTGGGCACGACCTCCAATGTCAGTACCGTTAAATAGAGCATGACGCACCAGGCCACTTCAAATAGGATGGAATGGTAGTTGTGCATCCAGATGGGATGTACAATACGCCAGGGCCAACCCAGTTCAAAGATCAGGGTCAGGGCAAAGGTGGAATAACCCAGCAACCCTATCAGAGCGGCTGAGCGAACCAGAGGCCGGAAGGTCTCCATTTTAAACACATATACCATTCCCGTCAGGGTGAATGCACAACCTGAAACCACCACCAATGAAAGTTTTAAGGCTGTCCAGATGCCCCAGGGAGTAACATCATTCAGTCCGGTAACTCCCAGGCCATAAACGAATCGGTAAATTGCCAGGCCTAAAAAGGCCACAAAGGCGAGGGAAAACATGGTTGAAAAGAAGGGATGATGTTTAAGGGCCAATCCCGGTCCTTTTATCAGTTGTTCAAATAATCCTTTTGATTTCGGAGTGTTTTCCATTATTTGCTCCCGTGTTCCCGGTTTTCCTCATCTTGATCAGACATTAGTTTCTGCCTCCGCTGGATGATCCAGTTCAGGCTGACACAAAAGGTTCCCAGGCCGCCCACCCAATAGGGGACTGTGGATTGGGGGCTTTTGGCATAACTGGGGATTGATCGTTTCCCCAGATTTGAAGGAAAATCCACCAGCTCAGGAGTAAGGTCTTTTGGGAGAAGATAGAGCACACCGGTTCCTCCCAGTTCATCCCGTCCGAAAATATGGGGATGGTAGTTGTCTTTTTTGGAATGGATTCTTTTTTCTCCCTCATAGAGAAGTCGGTGTCTGGTTCCGAAGATTAGAGCTGGACCGTTTGTGCCGTCCCCGGGGCAGCTCTCTACGCAGGCCGGAATTTTCCCCTTCTGCTGCAGTGGATAGCACATGGTGCATTTGCGTACAAAGGGAAGTGCTTCGTGCCATTCCCATTTGGGGATCTGGAAGGGACAGGCAATCATACAGTAGCGGCATCCCATGCACTTACTGGGATCATAAATTACTGGCCCATTTTTTTGTTTTTTTAAGGCACCCACGATGCAGGCATTCTCGCACGCGGGTTCCAGGCAATGCATACAGGCATGTCGTACAAAATTGTATTGGTCCTGTTCCTTCAATTCACCGGCTTCCTCCCAATCAAACGGTTGGCGCGTTTTTCCTTCGGGCAGCGGTAGCTCATGACTGCTCATGTGCAGCCACTTGTCACCTGATAATCCGCTGGGTGGTTTGCGTTTGGCGTTGGTTGATTTTTCCGACCATTTCCGTTTTCTCGAATCATTTTCGTCGCTGCATGCCTCTTCGCAGGAACGACATCCGATACACCGGGTACTGTCGAATAAAATGGCCACCAATTTGTTTTTATCCTTTGGTTTCATGATCGGCTCCTTTTACCCTAAAAAAGTATATATTAGCAGTGTTCAATTAAAAAAGTCAAACGATCAGGCTAACTCCTCAAGAGTCCATGCCAAATTCTTACCGTTGACATTTTTAAAAAATTGGCTATGATTTTGTATGATTCGCCAATTTCTTTTATTTTGGGATATATACAGGGGTGATAAAGATGAAAAAAGAGGTTGCTGTTTTAACTGTCTTATTGATATTGACAGGTCTGTTTTGGCAATGCGCACCAGCTGAAAAACCTCCTGTTCAGGCGGTGTTCCGTGGTACCACCATGGGCACTTTTTATACCATCAAGGTGATAATGGCAAATCCGGATTCAGGGAAGCGAGAGCTGATCCACCGGGAGATTAAAGAGGTTCTCAAGGTTGTAAATGCTCAGATGTCGATTTTTGATCCTCAATCCGAGATTTCTCGATTCAATAAATATCAGCAGCTGGACTGGTTCCCCGTATCCCGCCAGACGGTCACGGTATTGGGCCGGGCTCAAACAATCAGCGGCAAAAGCATGGGCGCATTTGATGTAACTGTGGCACCTCTGATCAATGCCTGGGGGTTTGGCAATAAGGGCAGGCAGGATCTGGTTCCATCTGAAGCGACAATCTCCGATTTAAAAGAGATGGTTGGATTCCAAAAATTGCATGTGCGCATACAGCCATCGGCTCTTAAGAAAGATTTTCCGGCGTTGTCGGTGAACCTTTCAGCCATTGCCAAGGGGTATGGCGTGGATCAGGTGGCTGAATATCTGACTGGGGCCGGGCATACTAACTTTTTGGTTGAGATTGGTGGTGAGATCGCGGCCAGAGGGCGGAACCTGCAGGGAGGAGGCTGGAAAATCGGGGTGGCAACACCGCAGGATCAGCCGGGGGTTCAAACCATTATACCTTTGTCTGACCTGGCCATGGCCACCTCGGGTGATTACCGGAATTTTTTTAAAGTCAAGGGGAAGCGTTATTCACATACCATAGATGCCAGAACCGGCAAGCCCATAGAACATAACCTGGCCTCTGTTACTGTGGTTCACCAATCGTGCACAATGGCCGATGCCTGGGCCACGGCCCTGCATGTTTTGGGCCCGGTGGATGGATATACTATAGCTAAAAACGAAAATCTGCTGGTTCTCTTCATCATTCGCTCAGCTCAGGGATTTGAGGAGAAAAAAACCCCTCCCTTTGCTGCGCTTATCTCTGAAAAAAATAATTGAAGTCTGACCAGGCGGTTATTTTTTTGTGGCTGCCCAGGTACCGGTTTTGTTTTGGGGTCTGCCACGGTCGTCATAGGGGAGTAAGAGCGTGCCTTCTGCTTCTTTTGTATCTGTAAATTCCCCCCAATACTGGTCGCCGTTAACGCCGGTAAAGGTAATATATTTATAATTATTGACGAAGTATGTTCCGTTATTTTGGGCAGTGTTGCCAAGTCCCTCGTATAATACAAACTGGCCACTCATTTTGGTGCCCACAAAAACCAGTTTTTGGGTACCCTGTTTGGCCCCGTTGATGGTACGTACCACTTTCCATTCACCGACAATATTGTAGCGGGATTCATTGATTACCCCTTTTTCATAGACATAATCGCCGGCTCCGGTTATTGGTTGTATATTGCCTTCCCCATCGGTTACTTCCAGTTCAACAATCACCTCGGTGGGTGTATTGTCGTCAAAGGAGACCTTTTCATTTGTCAGGGAATTCTCCAGCAAAGGCTGGGGAGTGTTGACATAAATTTCTCTTATGTCATCCGCAGGTATATTGAGATCACCGGAGAGGACCAGGTTATAATCCTGATAATTGTTTTGATTAATCTCCAGTAATGTTACGATATTGTGCCTGATCTTGAATACCCATTTGGTGATTTTTCCGGCAGCATCCCCTTTATTTCTGATAGCAAAAAATAGATTTATGCTGGTTAAACCGGTATCGTCAGGATCGAGGGTGGTCATCTTTTTGGAGTATCCCGAAGTACTAGCAACGATAAAATCTTTGACAGCTTCTTCAGTGGTTTTACATGCGCTGGTAAATACAATTACCATGGATAAAATGATGGTGAATGTGATAAGTGCTCTTTTTGCCATAAAAGCCTCCTCAATTAAAATATCTGTATTAATTTGTTACGTAAAAATCATGGAAAGGTTTAAATTAATAAAGAATAAGTCACAGGAAAATTTTATTTTCAGAACCAATTCTGTTGAGGATACGTATAATCTATTTTTAAGAAGAGGAGTCTTTTATGAGGAGATTTTTAATTACATTAATCTTGGCAGTCTGTATGTTTTCTTTGATCCACGCCAGCAATTTTTCCATTGGATTCTATACCAGCTACAATGTGGGCGTGTCTGATTTTTTCAATGAATCCAACCTGTACCTCAACTATAGCGGCAGGTCGTTTGTTGAAACCACCCAAAACAAGTTGGGCATAGGTTTCCATCTTAATGTAAATATACCTCTGGTAAAAAAGCTTTATATTTCCCCCGGCGTCACCTGGATATTCGGACACCAGCACTATGTTTACCAGGAAGAAGAAAGTGATGACGGCGAGCTGAATGACTTCTTCTTTAATTTATACAGCGGTGAGGTAAACCTGTTTTATGATTTATTGAAATTCAGGGGGGGTTGGCAAATTTCCGCGATGGCAGGCTTAAATT
>CBFDCH010000318.1:0-4041 GCA_965603235.1 uncultured bacterium
GTTTGGAGAACAGATAGGTCAAATTATTTCCAAATCTGAAAAAATATTGTTAAAGGGCTCCGGATTTTCAGGTGGTTGGCAAGGTAATTGAGAAATGATTTGTCCGGATTTTACCGGGGCTTTAACTGGATATTTTTCGATCGTTTGATAATAATCTGCCATCCAATCAACAATTTGGTGGGCATTTTTTTTAAATTCTTCGATGGTCATAATCTCACCTTTTTTTTATTTTAGTCCCTGGGGAAAGTTTCTTCAACAAAAAATCACAACATGTAACGATTATTTTAAGTGCATCGTATTGTTATTTACTACACCGGCTATATTTGATAGAATATTGACATGAAGGCCACAACAATTTGCTTGCTCCTTTTTTCCATTCAACTGTGGGCATATCCAACAAAACAAACCTTCCACCAACAACGAAAAATAATGGTGGAAAAACAAATTTTTGAAAGGGGAATAACCAACCAGAGGATACTAAAAGCCTTCAGCACGGTGAAACGGCACCTTTTTGTCAATACTGCATTTCACGACAAAGCCTATGGAGATTTTTCCCTGCCCATTGATGAAGATCAGACGATTTCACACCCCTACATCGTTGCCATTATGACTTATGTTCTGGCTCCCGAATATAATAAAAAAGTCCTAGAAATCGGCACTGGCTCAGGATATCAGGCAGCTATTTTAGCCGAACTGGTCAAGCGGGTTTATACAATTGAAATCAAGGAGGTCCTGGCCAATAGGGCTCGGAACAAACTCCTCTCTCTGGGCTATAAAAATATTAAATTCAGGCTTGGAGACGGCTATAATGGCTGGCAGGAACACGCGCCATATGACGGAATTATAGTCACATGCTCTCCAGATCATATTCCCACCGCCCTGATTGATCAATTGGCTCCCGGTGGTCGGATGGTCATCCCAATAAGTTATTCTACCTTCGTTCAGGAATTAATTCTGATCGAAAAAGATCAAAAAGGAAACATAAGAAGAACCAACTTGATCCCAGTTGAGTTTGGTCCACTCATTCGGGGGAAAAGTGGTAGATAACATCTTAACCGGACTCAACAAGGAGCAGCAGCAAGCTGTTCTCCATACCCAGTCGCCACTCTTAATTATTGCAGGTGCAGGATCGGGGAAAACCCGGGTTATAACCAGTAAAATTGCATATCTAATACAAGAAAAAGGTCTAATGCCAACCCAGATATTGGGAGTTACCTTTACCAATAAGGCAGCCGACGAAATGAAGGAAAGGATAGAAGCCCTTACCGGTATTAACACCAAACTCTTCAATATATCCACATTTCATTCCCTGGGTCTTAAAATATTGCGTGAATCGGGAACAGTGGCTGGCTTTGACGCCAAATGGCAGATAATCGACGATTCAGATCAAAAAAAGATAGTCCAACGGCTGATAAAGGACCACAGCAAATATTA
Organism: uncultured bacterium; assembly: GCA_965603235.1. Taxonomy (GTDB): domain Bacteria; phylum Acidobacteriota; class Aminicenantia; order UBA2199; family UBA2199; genus CBFDCH01. The sequence goes on from CBFDCH010000318.1 coordinate 1,435, forward strand.
CTCCAATGAAAAGAGAGACTTCATCCTTAAAAAAATCAACCACGCCAAAATGAACCTCTGCTACCCCAACAATCCTTATCTCCTCGATCAGCGAGGTTTCGAACAATTTGATATCGATATTTTTACCGCATATTTTAAGTATCAAAAGGAAAAAAAAATTTGGGACTATGAAGATCTAGTTTCTATGGCAGTCAAGCTTTTGCAAAATCATGAAAATTCCTGCAGCAAGTACCGACAAAGATTTAAATATGTGCTGGTTGACGAATTCCAGGACACCAATCCCAACCAGTACGAATTGATTAGAACCCTTGCTCAAAACCATAAAAACATTACTGTAGTGGGAGATGACGATCAAGCCATATATTCCTGGCGGGGAGCAAGTATCCGTTTTTTGGCCGAATTCGAGCAGGATTTTCCTGGAACCAAAATCTTAAAATTGGAACAAAATTACAGATCCACCCCAAATATTCTGAATTTTGCCAATAAGATAATTGCACACAATATGTCAAGAAAGCCGAAAGCCATGTGGACAGAGAAAAAAGTGGGCAACCCTGTGATTTTAATGCCCACTCGATCAAAAGAAGATGAGGCTGAAAAAATCTCCGACCTGGTTCAGCGCTTAAAGCATATTTCCCCTGATCTATTACCATTGGCCATTCTATATAGAATAAACTCCCAATCTCTTGCCTTTGAGCAGGAATTTTTAAAAAAATCAATTCCATTTAAAATTATCAAAGGAATTCGCTTTTTTGATCGTAAAGAAATTAAGGACAGTATCGCTCTTCTCAAATTAACCATCAACTTGGATGATGACACTGCCTTTTTACGAATTTTGGACTTTCTCCCCCTGGGCATTGGCAGTAAATCCGTTGAGATTCTACTCAAATTGAGTCGCACAAATCAACTCTCATTGTTTCAAACACTTAAATTGCATATGCAGGACAAATTCCAGGCAAAAGAACTCTTCAGCCGAATTGAGCAACTTAACCAGAACCTGGACCAGTTTAAGCTCTCAGAGATCTTATCCATGCTGTTGCAGCACTCCCATTACAGAGAAGTACTAAAGAATAAAAGAGAAGACAACCGCCTATTAAATATTGAGGAATTACTGGAGTTTATTCGAAAATGGGAGTCAAATAATCGGGACGGACCAATCAGCGGGTTTTTCGACCACATTTACCTCGATCGGGGGGAACAAAAACAAAAAGTCAAAGCCGATGCTTTTTTACTCACCATGCACAATGCCAAGGGGCTTGAATTTCCAACCGTTGTGGTAAGCGGGGTTAACGGCATTTACCTCCCTTTTTTTCTCAGGAAAGGAGTTCTGGAGGTGGAGGAGGAGAGGCGGCTCTTTTATGTCGCTTCAACCCGGGCCAAAAGCCAGCTCTTTCTATCTGCCGGATCAAACAAGCCTTCTCCATTTTTGTCAACCATGGATTACTCCCTTTTTACTACCCTTGGCTCACCTGAAGATCTCCCCCACTATTTGAAATCGGGAGAAAAAGGGATGATCTCTGAAAATTATTCTAAAACGGACCAGGACAATATAAAACTGGTGGAACATCCTATTTTTGGCCGCGGAAAAATCATCAATGAGATAGACCAGAATAAACTTTACATTGATTTTTTTAGTAAGGGAGAAAAACTAATCGATACTTCCCTGATAAATCTCAAGTTTTTATAAATCCCTTTGATTCTACTCAATTTTGATATATAATGTTGCCGATGAATGTCAAACAGCAAATCGCAGAAGATAAATTATCCAATATTTTATATCCCAAGCGGACCAGTAATAACTTTAAGATTACCATTCGTTTTAAAAAACACCTATCAAAAAAATATGGGGCGGCATTGGCATTGGCCAAACAAAATAAATATTTCATGGAAGAGGGTGAAGGCAACCTGTATACCGTCTATACAAGCTTCCTGCCGGAAGATGTGGATGAATTGCATCGTCTATTTGATTTGGTCAAGGATATGGAGTCAACCACCATTTATCTGAACAACAAGGTTATTCCCTATATCCAAGATCTATGGCTCTTTTTGATGTGGTTTTACAAAGTAAAATGAATTTTTTTTGGGAAATTTTAGCTCAAATAGCTTGACTTTTAATAAGTATTAAATTATATATTTGTTCTTAAGGAGGAATCGATGAAAAAAGGTACTGCTGCTATTTTAGTCACTATCGTATGCATCGTTTTGTTGAGCTTTTCAGCATGTCAAAAACTTAAGGTTTCAAACATAAAAGCCAACCATCACTTTAAAAATGCCAATGGCATGTATCAAGAAGAAAAATATAAGAATGCAATCGATGCTTATAAGAAAGCTCTTGACCTAAATCCAGAGCTTAGAATCGCCTACCTCTACCTTGGCGCTAGCTATAGCGCACTTTATAAAGCCGGTTTGCCGCTACCGGAAGATGATGAAAGCTTTGATAAGAAGAATGAAGAAAACAGCGAACTAAAATCCAAAATTGAGGAAAACAAAACCTTTATTGATGAATTTGTAAAGAACAAGCAGATCATGGACCGCATTAAGGAGTGGGACCAGAAAAAAACCGATTTAAAAGAAGCAGAGGGAGTCCTCGAAAACCTCCCTGGATACAAC
>CBFDCH010000319.1:0-4033 GCA_965603235.1 uncultured bacterium
GGAAATTTTGGTTTTACGGTGATACAGAACCATGAGTTTTATATTATATACCAAATTTTTTGCTATAAGTACAACTATCCTCGACACCATTTCTTGCATATTTTTACCGGCACCCTAATTTTCAATAACTTCAAAATTGACTGTCAGAAAGATTCACCTTATAATAAGTATATGAAACTTTTGCAGGGGCCCAAATCTTACCCTTTCCAAATCCCCGGGAGGTTCATATGAAATATGAATACAAGGCAATCCAATTCAGATACGCCGGCGGAGACACCAAAGAAATGGAGGATCTGTTTAACACATGGGGTAAAAAGGGATTTAAATTTGTAAAGATTCTGGAAAATAAAGAAGACGACCTCTGGACCTATTTTACTGTGCTGCTGATGAAAGAGATCGAGTAAAGCCGGGCAAACGGATCTCACATCACCCAGGCATATCCAATTTTAAAAAACAGAGTATAATCCTTTTTGGTAAGGCCAAATTCAGGGCTGCCAAAATAATTATCCGAATATCCCAAAAATAAAACGGTCCTGGGATTAATCTTATATGAAAATAATACCTGGGTAAAAAATTTGCTTGATCGATCGGCTATGGTTTCCAAATAATTGTCATCATTATACCTGTAATCATAATATTGGAGTATGGAGCGAATGAACATACGGTTATTAAAATGGTAGATAATGGTGGCCTGGCTGATATTGGCAGAGTAAAGGTCCAGTTTGTTAACATCCATGGTTTCAAACGTGTGGTTGAGGTTAAGGCGTAAATGCATGCCTATATTAACGGTCAGTAAGGGTGATATCAACCATTTACTCCCCTTCCTGGTGTTCACATAATCAATACTGTCGCCAAAGGATGTGGTGACACCCAAATACAGGTTTGCTGAGAGATTAGCACTGGCTGAAAGGCTGAATTTTAACAGGTCAAACTCTTCACCATTATACTGCTGTCTGGAGGCGGTATTGGCAATGGTAACCGTGGATTGTAAGCCTCCCCTGAAAGTAAAAGAGTTATACAAGCCCGTGTCCAACAACTTACCATCGCTATCAGACATATAATGGACATTGTTTGATAATTGCAGCCGCGTCCACCACGATTTTTTTTTTGCGATCCAGGTATAATTGGAGTTAACATCGTATCGGCGGATGCCCACCTGCGGAATGAATCCCAGGTCAGCTCTGAAACGATTGCCCATCCCCAGGTAGCCAATATCAAGTTGATGATACTTGGTTTTACGAGTATAGACAGCTGAAATCGCCTCACCCTTAAATTCCCCTTGCGGCTGGCTGGCAGCCTCGGCAATGGTTTCACCATATTGAGTGCTGGAACCCAGCAATTGGAGGTTAATTTCATCCTTTTGGGAAACTCTGATTTTCCCATCCAAACCCAATACTCGGTTAAAATAATCTTGGCCATCACGGTTGGTAAAAATCAGACCTACAGTAGAATTATTCCACAAATCCCTTTCATAGCGGATTACTGTTGCCGTGTTGGCTTCAGCCATGGACATAGAGGTAGAAAATTGATTTCCGGGGAAAATGAGATTGGTAATTTCATCTCTTACCACATAGGCGCCAATGCCATTGGCTCCCTCTTTGCCGGATAATTTAATCCCCCACAGGGGATTGCGTAATACCCGGGTATAGATAACATTAAGGGGAGACCTGAAAAAATCGAGTCCTTCTGTAAAAAATGGTCGCCTTTCCGGGTAAAACAAAGCAAAGGGCTGGTTAATATCCAGTTGTGGTGAATCTGCTTCAACCTGGGAAAAGTCCGGATTAACTGCAGCGGATAGAATCAGATTGGGCGTAATCCCCCAACGGGTGGTAATACCGAGCTCAGTACTTTTGTCCCGGTTGGTGAATTCTCCGTCCGGTAAATTTTCCCGCTCATCAGTGGTGAGAGCGGTAATGGTTGGATTTAACTCAAGGTTGCGGCCGGGAGAAACTCCCTTAAAGCCCTTAATTTTTAGATATTGGCAAACCCGGCAGGTATTGCCCCGGTCATAAGGTTGAGCCCAGATTTGATGGGCCACATTCCTCGGATATCCCCTGACAATGTTTATCCCCCAGATTTGACTCTCTTTGGTACGCTGAAACCGGAGAGAGGAAAAGGGGATAGCAATCTCCACCCCATACCCCCAGTCATAAATTTTACCAGCACAATTGTAAATCATATCCCAGTTGTAATCTTTAATTCCAGCTGCATCCGAGATACCATCCATCTGCACGCCCACTGATGTTGAAAAGAGGGTAAAGGCCCTACGGGAATCATTATAGGTATCAATCTCCACCGCCACCCAGTCATCGTTGGAAAAACGATCCCTCTCACTATAGTGGCCCCGTATCTTTGACGCTTCAGGATCAAAACAGCGGAAGCCAATGTAGAAATGGGATCTGTTATACAGCAGCCTCACTTCTGTACGAACCGGGGGCCGAACGTTTTCCCTGGGACTTACTTCATAATTCAGCTCCAAAACGGCTGCCTTTTTCCAGTCCGCTTCATCCAACCTGCCATCCACTTTTATTGTGCCTTCAGTCCGGGTCACAATAAACGGATTCTCGGCTGTACCTGTTTTCTGCTTATCAATATTCTGACCCTCGTCTGACCAGGCTGGCGCGGTAATGATAAATAAACAAAACAATGATTTTAAAATTGTCTTCAACAACATAAACCTCCGAATAATGCATATACGAATTGATTGGCGATAAAGATTTTATAACACAAGGTGGGATCCGAATACCACTGAAATTTGACAAAAAAATAGTGATGGAATAAGTTACTAACATCATTCCATTTATAGATATGATTTCAGTGTGTAAGAGGTGGATTATATCAAGGAGGAAATATCGTGAGTGAAGAGGCAATTTCAGTTGCAGGAATCAAATATAATTACGGAGACATTCAAGCTGTAAAAGGAATAACCTTTCAGGTGAAAGAGGGAGAAATTTTCGGTTTCCTTGGACCCAATGGCGCTGGAAAATCGACAACCATCAAAATGATGACCGGTCAGCTTACAGCCAAACAGGGTCATATTCGTATACTCGGACTTGATATCATTAAAAAAACAAATGACATTCAGGCTCAGATCGGGATATGCTTTGAGAGGACAAACCTGTATGAAGGGATGAGTGGGTTAGAAAATTTAAAATTTTATGCCAGCCTTTTTGGCATTAAAAACTTTAACACTGAAGAGCTGATAGATCGAGTGGGCCTCAATGGCAGGGGAAAAGACCGGGTGTCTACATATTCAAAAGGGATGAAACAACGGCTTATGATCGCCAGATCCCTGGTAAACAAGCCCCAGATTATCTTTCTGGATGAACCAACAGCAGGGCTGGACCCAACATCTTCGGACAACATCCGTCATGTAATCCTAAAAGAGAGGGATAGAGGGGCAACTATATTTTTAACCACCCATGACATGCTGGAAGCGGATAAGCTTTCCGATCGGGTGGCCTTTATCAATGAAGGGGAAATCGTTGCCCTCGACACCCCACACAACCTGAAGCAAAAATATGGTAAACGCCTCATAAGAGTACAGGTAAAAACCAATGGCGGAGACCTGGATAATAGAGAGTTTGAAATGGATCATAAACAGACTCCCAGCATGATGCAGGCACTATTTAAAGAAGAGAATGTAGTGACCATTCATAGTGAAGAAGCCAGTTTGGAAGATATATTTATGCAAATTACAGGCAGGGGCCTCAGCGGATGAATTGGCGTATCATTCGGGTCCTGATTGGCAAAGACCTATTGCTCTACTTTCGAGACAAATTTTACGGTTTTATCACTATTTTCTCAATCCTCCTCTATTTGGGAATATTCTTTATCATGCCAAGAGCAGTGGATGAGATAATCAAGATAGGTGTAAATGGTCCACAGCTCTCATTTTCCGCCAGTCAATTTTCAGAGCTGGGAATAACTTTTCGCCAACTTAAAAGCGAGGAAGAGCTGCGAGAGGCAATCAAGGACAAAACATTGCATATCGGGCTGGCAATTCCAAGGGATATTCAGAAATCCTTCAATG
>CBFDCH010000320.1:0-4024 GCA_965603235.1 uncultured bacterium
CAACCACAAAAACATGGTAACAGAAAACAGAGTTGCCGAAAAACAATATGCTGACAATGAAAAATTTATTCAGGAAGTTGAGGCAAAAAAGGATTCGGATATTACTGAATACGGGCAAATGCAGGACAAGAAAGACTTAAACGAGACCCTGAAGACCACCATTGAAACAAACAAAATAGATATCGAGCTCTTTGTAAAGAAACAAGAATACATTGATGCGCTCAAAAACATTGATTCACTAAAGGAAGAAATCGCTCAACAAGAAGCGTCATTAAAACAAGAAGAGGGCTTCAATGATTACACCATTAAAGTCAGGGAAAATTTAGAACACGAAAGAAAAATCAGAGCCAACACAGCCTATACTTCCAAGTTGGTGAGCAATGTGGAATATGGCAAGTATGCTGTGGAATATTTACTAAAAGCCAGAGAAGAAGCCCCGGAAAACGATAAGATCATCAACGCATTGGGTGAAATCTATGATAAACTGGCAAATTTTGAAGAAGCTGAAAAATATTATAAAATGATCCTTGAAAAAACCAAAGATGATCCAAAAGCCTATTACACACTAGCCAACTTTTACTCCAAATATCAAAAATACGTTCAAGCTGCAGATATGTATAAACAGAGAATTGCACTTGATCCATCTGATCCTGAAGGATATCTTTTTTATGCCACTTACCTGCGTAACAGAGGAAAATTTGACTCCGCGGTTGAAGTTCATGAAAAACGGATCGCCACCTTCCTGGATCCACAGATTTTGGAATCCTTCAAGGAAGTCGATAAACTTAATACTGACCTGGACACTGTTAGAAAAAAAAATCAGTATAAAGAGAATGTTCAAAAGAATAAAGCGATTGACAAAAAACAGCGCAATGAAATCGTCCAAAAAATCAATGAAGAGTTAAAAGAATTTAAATCCTTGAAAGAACTTGAAGCTGACCTGAAAACCAAAAAAGAGGAAATTACCACACTTTTTAAAAAGGCTGAAGAAAATATTGAGAGTTTCGAGGCTGAGAAAAAAGAGAAAGTGGCCGAAGCTTACTACCGTGTTGGATATGTTCTTTGGGCCAAAAGTTACCAGGCTGACTCTACCATGATGGACCCAGAAGTAAGACGTAAAGTGATCGAAAAAGGCCTGGCGGCTATGGATAAAGCTCTGGCACTTAACACTGAGTTTGCCAACCCCTATGCATATAAAGGATTGTTGTGGCGTGAAAAAATCAAAGTTGATAGGGCAAACAGTGCCATATATATTCAGAAAAATAAAGAATTTAACGAAACATTCATCAAAATGTGGAAAAAACAACAACAGAAAAAACTCTACGAAAAACAATTAAAAAAGGACAACTAAATATCACACCTAAAAAAGAATAAGGTGGTATAAACCCCGATTGGGGATTTTAAAGAAGTAAAGGTTAAGGGAAAATTTCTACTCTAGCAAATAAACCCGAGACAGTTTTGACCGTAGCCGGATTTGATCCTACCGGTGGTGCTGGTTTAGATATCTGCCTGAAAGTAAGTTCCCATCTAAAAGTTAATCATGTATCACTTTTAAGTGCATTGGTCATTCAATCACCATTCGAGGTATATAAACAGATCAATATTGAACGAGAGGCATTTCAGGAACAGATAGATAACTTACAGCAATTCTATACGATCAAAGTGGTAAATATGGGCATATTTGGCAGTTTAAACAATTTCAAGTCTGTTATCTCAGCTTTTAAATCCCAGCCCATCATCTTTGATCCCATTATGGCTTCCGGTTCGGGTAAATTTCCCTTTTTAAAAGAGAGAGAAGCCGACGCCCTGAAGCAATATTTCAAAAATCTATATCTGATTACACCCAACCTGCCTGAAGCCGAGTTTCTGAGCGGAGTTGCTATTACCAACATTCACCAGATGAAGGAAGCCGCCGTAAGACTCCAAGCCAAATACGGTATAATCAATGTGTTGGTCAATGGGGGGCATTTAAAACAAAAACTAATAGTTGACCTGCTGTACAGCAATAAGAAATTCCATACATTCGCCTCTGAACCAATAGGATTTAATATTCATGGAAGCGGTTCCTTTTTAAATGCAGCTATCGCAGCTTATATATATAGAGGCCATCCCCTGCCCACCTGTATCACCAAAGCAAAAAAACTCTTTCAGCAGGCCGCTAAGGAAGCTTCTCCTGATAATCCTTTGATCAATTTCATTTAATGGTTTGATTAAATTGTAATATTCAACAGGTTTATGGTCCTCATTGAATTAAGTGAACAATATGCAAAATTTGACAAATAAAACCAAAATGCTTATATTAATGGTATGAAAATTACCACAAAAATAAGATACAGTCTGCGTATGTTGGTGATACTTGCCAATTCCAAAGAAGTTATAAATACAGTTGAGCTGGGAAAAGAGATGTTGGTGTCACCCAAGTATTTAAGAAAACTGGCTGGCCCTCTGGAAAAACAAAAATTAATAAAGAGTGTTCAGGGCATTTATGGCGGATATAAATTGAACAAAAAACCGGAAGATATCACGCTGGCCTCAATTTTCACGGCCAACGATGTGAAGCTGAATATAACCGATTGTTTTACTCCCAAAAAATGTCCCCTTTCCAAGGATTGTTTAACCAGGCCTTTATGGAAGCATATGGAAGAGATCCTGCAAGGCCAATTCTATAGTATTACCTTAAAGGATATTTTATCTAATAATTTCGCCAAATAACAATCAAGCCTGCTGATTGTCCTACTCTTTATCCCTATTCATAAAATTATAAAGAGCTTTGGGAATTTGCGATGATATATCATTCATAACCGCAATGATCTCTTTCACTTTGGCAAAAATGTCATCCTCTCCGGTCCAGTGAATTTTTATCCGAGATAATAGTTCTTTATCTGCAGAGTTGATTATTTTATTTAAAACAATAACCAAAACCACCAGATCATCAATAAATCCCAACACCGGGATAAAGTCGGGTAAAATATCAATAGGAGAAATTAAATAGACGAACAACATGAGAATGTACCCCTTTACATTGGCAGGTACTTTTCGATCAACAAACAATTTGATGGTCAGATAAACCATATCAGGAAAGACCAAAAGGTATTGTAAAAACTTATCTGTCCATTTTCCTCTCTTTTTAAATAACTTGCCATCACTGGCCCAACCGTTTATTTTTTTCCTTATTTTCTGGTAAAAATCTCTATATTCCTTTTCTTTTCCCTTAGTATTGTGGTCCATCTTGCCCTCATAAAAAGTATAGACCTTTTACCATGCATTGTCAACCAGTGAAAAATCTACTTAATGGCGCGGCAAAACGTGTGGTTCGCAACACCTCATATTGACATCACTCCCAAAAAAGATTAAGATAAGGCCCAGATGAAATACCTAAAAACCATCATCGTTCTGGCCCTTATTATTCTCCTTTTCGCCTTCTTTTTTAAAGACATCAATTTAAACCAATTACTTAAAACCATTGCCAGCCTCAATCCAATATATCCTCTGCTGTTTTTTTTGGGTTGTTTAATCCAGTTTTTTGTTCGCGGGTACCGCTGGGGGATCATCTTAAGGTCTCATAAAAAAAAAATCCCATTAATTACTCTTTATAATTTCACTGTCATTGGATTCCTGCTTAACAATTTTCCCGGAGGCCGCATCGGTGAACCTGCCCGGGGAATTTTACTGGCCAGGAAAGAAAACATTAAGCAAAGCTATGGCTTGGCATCCGTTGTGCTGGAGCGTATTATCGATATCCTTTTCATGATTTTGATTTTGCTCGCTTCCCTATATTTTATTGAAGATAGCGGCACCACTTCTATACTGCAACTGCGAAAGATCTCAATTTTTGTTTTCATCCTTGTCATCATTGTTTTTAGCTTGTTCTATTTTTTAAACTTCAAGAGGGTGGCCAACGGGGTTGAAAAAGTCGTTTTGTTTTTTGCCAGGATTGTACCCAGAAAATTTAGAGAAAGGAGCGTTCACTTTTTAACCCACATCATCAAAGGGTTGCGCCATAATTTGTAATTTATTGACTTTC
>CBFDCH010000321.1:0-4017 GCA_965603235.1 uncultured bacterium
TTAGCTGGTAGAATCGCCATCCTTAATATGGGCACGCTAAAAGCCAATGAAATTGCAAGAAAAAAATCGGATTACCTTGAAGGGACTTATGCGGTTTATGGAATTGAAGAGGTGATGTCTGCAGATGAAATTATAATCGTTATAGATCCTTTTCAGGAGGAAGAGCCCAAAATACAAAAAACTTTGGTAAAAGGAATAGGGATGACCGTCATTGCAATATCGACCCGGAAGACATCTTTTCCTACGTTGCAAATCCCTGATTATGGAGAATTCAATCCTTATCTGGAATTAGCTATGGGCTGGAATTTATTAATAGAAACAGCGTTGAAACAAGGCATTGATTTGGATCATCCTGAAAGAGCCAGGAAAATTGGTAATGAATTTGAATAAAGAATTTGATTTTAAAGAGATCGCTGTGATTGTCGCTCATCCTGATGATGAAACCTTGTGGGCCGGAGGGATGATTTTGATGAATCCTGAGTGTAAATGGACAATAATATCTCTTTGCAGAGGAAATGATACGGATCGTGCTCCAAAATTCTTAAAAGTTTTAAAGTTTTATGGCGCAAATGGGACAATGGGAGACCTTGATGACAGTCCGGAACAAAAACCGCTTTCTAAAAAAAAGATAGAAAAATTAATTTTATTTTTATTACCAAAAATCAATTATGATCTGATTATTACTCATAGTCCTGCTGGAGAATATACTCGGCATAAAAGACATGAAGAGACCGGCAAAGCAGTTTTATTTTTATGGGAGGAAAAAAAATTAAATTCACGTCAGTTATGGTTTTTCGCATATGAAGATGATAACAAAACCTGTTATCCACAGGCTATCAAAAATGCTGACAGGGTCATTGAACTCCCTGAAAATATCTGGCTCAAAAAGTACAACATTATAACCAAAACATACCGGTTTTTGACAAATAGTTTTGAGGCGTTGACAACACCAAAAAACGAGGCTTTTTGGTGTTTTAAGCAAGGGGAAAAGAATAAAACAATGGCCAAGGAGAGTCAAAAATGAAAGTTCTGCTTTTATATGATTATCCCGCTTCTCCCGGTGGTTTAGCCACACAGGGAGAATTGTTATACAGAGGATTAAAAGAAATGGGCATAGATGTTTATCCCGTAAATTTTGAATCGGCTCAGGAAAAAGAGTGGTACTATAGATGGTTTAAACCTGATGTTGTTCTTGGGGTTGGTTATTGGGGGCATACTCCGGATTTAATTCTTCATCCTCAGCAGCATGGTGTTCAGCCTGTCCCATGGTTAGTTGCTGATGGGTTTATTTCAAATTATCGTGAGATATTAAATAACCTGCCGCTCATTTTAGTCACTTCAAACTGGGTGAAAGAGGTATATATTCGAGATGGAATAAATGGAGACAATATTGAGGTGCTGCCTGTAGGCTGTGATACGGATGCTTTTCGTCCCCTGGACAAGACGGATCCTAAGGTGACAGCTGTAAGGGAAGCGTTAGGGATTGGCCCTGACGACATTATGATTTTAACAGTTGGCGGGGATGCCGCTTCCAAAGGAGCTTTGGAAGTTATGCAGGCTTTAGCTATCAATAATACTAAAGCCCCTCCCTGGAAATATGTTTGCAAGGTCTGGCCTCAGGCCAGAACCGAATTGCAAAATGCATCTGATTATAAACTATCACATCAGCTGGGGATCAGCCAAAACATAATTAATGTGATGAATAGATTATCAAGAAATTTTATGCCGTATTTAATTAACGCCTGCGATATTTATGCGGCGCCTTCCCGATTAGAAGGTTTTGGAATGTCTCAAGTTGAGGCTGGAGCCTGTGAAAAACCGGTTATAGGAATAAAGGCTATGGGAATGCTGGATACACTTGTTCATGGGAAAACCGCTCTCCTGGCCGAAGTCGCACAGGAAATTCTTTTAAAAGAAACTATTGTTTTCGGCGGATCGGGGTCTCAGGAGAGACAGAGGGTTATTTTCCCAAATTTTCGTACGGTTGATTATCGTGCAAGTGTTCATGATATTGCCAATTATTTAATGGATTTAATGGAAAGTCCTGATCTACGTCATAAATTGGGCGAAGCAGCAAGAAAAAGAGTCGTTGAAAATTTTAATTATAAGATAGTTGCTAAACGCTTTGTAGAAATTATTTCTACACGACTGGGGATATTATAATGGAACAAAGCTTAAATGTATTAATAGAAAAAGCAAAAAAGGCGGCTCTTGAGGTGCTTTTGCATAACAATAGGGGACCATTCAAAAATCTTCCTAGAACAGCAGGGTGGGGTTATCCTGAGCCATATACAAGGGATTTAATGATTTCCAGCCTTGGGGTTCTGGTAACGGGGAATGAAACATTAATAAATTCCTTAAGAAGAGTATTTCAGGTTTTGGCAAAGAATCAGACACGTTTGGGGCATATCCCATCCATTGTTCATGATCCCAAAGAAAGAGGTGCAAGTGATACTACCCCTTTATTTCTCATGGCAATAAAAATATTTCGTGAATTTACAGGAGAAGATGATTTTTTAGAAGAAGCGGTTGAAAAAGCGCTTACCTGGATGGAGTACCAGTCTCCAACCGGTGGGATTTTAGTGGCTCAGCTTCCTACCAGTGATTGGCGTGATGAACAGTGGGTTTTAGGTTATGGCCTTTTTGTTAATACAATAGTATACACTTACTTAAAATTATTTAGCCTTGATGAGCAGGCAAGCCATTTAAAAAAAATGATGGGTCGGTTTTCTATCAAAGAAGAGGACGGTAAACATTACATAGATGAAGGTTTGAAAATAAAATTTAAACCACACTATGCGCTCTGGTCTTATAAAATTTACAATAGTGAACGTTTTGATCTTTTAGGAAATAGTCTGGCAATTCTTTCGGGGATTGCCTCGCCGTCAAGATCTTTAAATATGATTTCCTGGATAGAAGAAGAGTGCCGGAAACTAAAAAACAATGGAGATCTGGCTATAGATTTACCGCCAAATTTTTTCCCTTTTATTAATCCGGGAGATAATGACTGGCGACAGAGATATGCAAAATTCAATCCCCCCGGGGATTATCATAATGGAGGGGTATGGCCATTTATTTGCGGATTTTATATAGCCGCTTTAGTGGCAGCGGGCAGATATGAACTAGCTGAAAAAAAGTTTGAAGCAATTACAAAACTGATGCAGCTTGTCAATACCGCTAAAGTAGAATTTGGGTTCAATGAATGGTTTAAAGCCCAGGATGGTAAACCTAAAGGGCAGGATTGGCAAACATGGTCAGCGGCCATGTATTTATACTCGGCTGAGTGTATTAAACTAAAGCGAACTCCTTTTTTTGACAAAATAAGAGCCGGAGAGAGATAAAATAATTAGGTAAGCGTCCATCAGGAAACCGGACAAAGACAATGAACAATTGAGAGCGAGAACCAATGAATCATCCCATTTTTCTTGCCGCGGATATCGGCGCAACAAAAACAAATATAGGCCTTTACACCTTTTCTGGGCATTTGACTGCGTATTCACAAACGGTTCAATTAAGAACGGCTGATTTTTCAGGCCTTGAAGTGCTCTTGGCCGAGTTTTTATCCAGCCAGAGGGCAGCGGTGAGTTTTTGCGTCTTTGGTGTTCCCGGTCCCGTTGATAATGGCAAGGCTAAGGTAACCAACCTGCCATGGGTGATAGATGAAAAGAAAATACAGCACGATTTGAATGTGAAGACGGTCAAGCTTATCAACGATCTTGAAGCCACCGCGTATGCGTTGACCGAGCTCAAACCCGGAGACATTGTTACGCTGAGCGCCACAAAAAAGGATGTTAACGGAAACAAGGCGATCATTGCGCCGGGATCAGGTCTTGGTGAATCCTTTTTAACATGGGATGGGGCAAAATACGCCTCTTTTGCTTCCGAGGGCGGGCATGGTGATTTCGCTCCCAATAGTGCGATTGAGTGTGATTTGCTCCGGTATTTACAAAAAGAATATGGTCATGTCAGTTACGAAAGAGTGTGTTCGGGGCAGGGCATCTATAATATTTATCGATT
>CBFDCH010000322.1:0-4015 GCA_965603235.1 uncultured bacterium
CCGATTTTATTTGATACATTAACGCCTAGGAGGTCTCATGGGTGCTGAAATAGGAGCCGGACAAAAGTCTGAACCTAATGTTGTTCCACTGTGTGATATTCTACTGGTTTTACTGATCATATTTATGGTAATTACACCAACAATCCAGAAAGGAATAGATATCAAATTACCGGAAAGTAGCAGTATGGGTGGAGACTCATCAAAAGGTATTGTACTGACTGTTGAAAAAGATGAATCCATCAAAATTAACAAGATTCCCACCAACATAGATCTTCTGGAAACAGAACTTCGTACGATTTTTAGTACACGTGTTGAAAAAAGAATTTTTGTTAAGGCTGATGAATCTCTTCCTTATAAAATTGTATTAAGAGTCATTGACAAAGTTAAAGGCGCTGGGATCGATGTTGTCGGTCTCATGACTGAACGGTACAATAGCGATTAACGATTTTTTTATCCCCTGATTTTTTTTAAGAACATATCGTCCCCGGATCGCATTTCATTATAGTAATTTTCCCATTGCCATGGGTTGAAAACATAATTAAAAAAGTGTACAATAAATGGCCAGGAGGTATCAACCGAAATGAGGCTTAATGAAGAAAAAGAACTTGCCAAGATCACCACACAATATACTGAGGCAATTAAACATTTCTCCAAAAAAGATTTTAAGAAAGCAATAGAGTTGTTTGAAGATATAATTGGCAAACATGGTGAATCAGAATTTTATAGCGTCCTTGAGATTTTTGCCCGCTCCAAAGTTTACAAAGCTATTGCCACAGCACAACTAAATCCACTGAAGATTGAGCTTAAAACCGATGAAGATTACCTGAATGAAGGATTGTTCCAGTTAAATGCAGGCAACCTGGACCGATCAATCGAGCTCTTTACCCATTTGAAGAGTAAAAAGTACGCGAATCCATTTGTTGATTATCTCATGTCCCTGGCTTTTTTAAAAAATGAAGATTTTGAAGCATCTTTAAATCATTTAAAGCTCTGTATTGATAAGGATGAATCCTATAAGATACTTGCGCATAATGAAGCGGAGTTTGATCCTCTTTTTGAAAATGAAGAATTCAAATCTTTAATTGAATGATTTTTTCTACCGTTAATACATCCTTCCAGCCCGACAAGCCAATTGAATTTCGCGGCAGGAAGATTTCATTTTGGGTCTCTCATCGCTTCAAAGACTTCACCTTTCAGGAGATTGCCGATATCACTGTTAAGGACAACTTTGTCTTTTTGTTCCCTAGCGACAAGTTCATTGACGCTGGACCTGACTTTTTTTTAGAGTTGGCCCAGGAGTTGAAAAACCTCCCCGCTAACGACAATGCGGTCTATACAATAAGTGGCCACCCTTTTTATATCGTGTCGGAAGAATTTTTAAAAAATGAGGGGATTCAAATGTTCAGTCAACCGGAAAAGGTGAATTCGATTAAGCAGTTGAACATGAACATCCCCTTTCATGTCTGGTCGGTTCAACCACATTTTCAACAGATTGAAAGTATTATCAAACGCTGGCAAACAGAATATCTTCATGAAAGCGGAGTTGTTCTCGAGGATTTCCACAATTTTTATATGGAGGGAATTATACCTGTGGGCGAAGGTTCAAAAATTTCGACCAATGTTGTATTAAAGGGGGATTCAACAATTGGAAAAAATGTGACGATATATCCTCAGGCATATATTGAGAACTCAGTTATCCAGGATAATTGTTCAATTCTTCCCGGGTGTGTCATTAGAGACTCTGTTTTGGAAGAAAATATTCAGATTGGCCCATACGCTCATCTACGAAATGGTACTTTATTGAAGCGGGATTCCAAGGTTGGTAATTTTGTTGAAGTAAAGAAAAGTGTGTTGGGAGAGGGTTCAAAAGCCATGCACCTGACATACCTTGGGGATGCTGAAATCGGGCAAAATGTTAATATTGGCGCTGGAACCATTACTTGCAACTATGATGGCAGGAATAAGAATAAAACCACTATCGAAAATGGAGTTTTTATTGGATCAGGTACAGAATTGATTGCTCCAATTGTTGTGGGTGAAAATAGTTATGTCGGGGCAGGGTCAACGTTAAATCAGGATGTGCCAGCTGAATCCTTGGCGGTTGCCCGCCAAAAACAGAGAAACATTCGCGGCTGGGGAAAGCGTAAAAAGAAACGGTAAGAGTCTCTTTACAGCGGTTACCTTCAAGTTGACAATTCAGCGGTTTTTAGCTATTATAATAGTAACTGAGTTACCAGGTAGGAGATACAATGACCCGTAAATTAATAAAACCCAACCTTGATGAAATAAAAAAAATCAGTAAAAAAGATGTCAGGAAAAAGCCACCACCTCCATATAAAACCCATGCAGAAAACTACTACTATATCAAACAAATGAACAACAGGACACCCATGGTTATGGAATTGATAAATGGCCACACTTTCCAGGGATTTATTGAGTGGTATGATGAGAAGTGTATAAAGGTAAAAAAAGAGGATGGCAGCAACTGTATCATATTCAAGCATTTTATCAAGTGTATGTATAAAAATCGTTCGCAACTTGCCCAGGGGGATAGTGATTTAAAGGGAGATACTCCAGATAAAACAGCCAGCAATAAATAATATCATTGCCATATCCATGGGCGACCCCCTTGGGGTAGGCCCTGAAATTATCAACGAAAGCCTGCGCCAGTACAAAGGCAAACACCCCATTGTTATTATTGGTTCAAAGCGATATTTTCCCGGGGAAAAGATTGAAATTATAGACAAACTTTCCCGGGTCCAATCACCCGGTATCTACCTTTATGATCTGGAAAAGCTTCAGAATCCTGAGCCCCCCCTCTCGTTTGCCTATGTTAGACAGGGAGTCGATTGGGCAATAGCCGAAGAGGTGGCTGCTTTAGTAACAGCACCGATAGCCAAAGAGGAATGGCTTGAGGCGGGACTTCCCTATAAAGGGCATACGGATTATTTGGTAAAGAGGGCTGCTGCTAAAGATCATGCCATGTTTTTCTGGTCCCTCGAATTAAAAGTGATTCTTTATACCACACATATCCCATTAAAAGAGGTTTTTCCCTCTATAAAAAGGGAACCAATTGTCCGCTACCTCCGTTTTATTGATAGGGAGCTCCTCAAAATGTTTGCCAGGAAATTTTCATTTTTTATTTGTGGATTGAATCCCCATGCAGGCGAGGGAGGAGCTATCGGGGAAGAGGAAAAAAAGGTAATTGTTCCAGCTATTGAACGCGTACATCGGGATATGGATGTCTCCGGCCCCTTCTCAGCTGACACAGTTTTTCATAAGGCTAAAAATAGGGAAGATGTTGTGGTAGTATGCTGGTATCATGATCAGGGATTGATTCCCTTCAAATTACTCCATTTCCACTCGGGCGTCAATGTCACGTTGGGACTGCCATTTATCCGCACATCTCCGGATCATGGCACCGCTTTTGATATCGCTCAACAGGGGAAAGCCAATCCCAGCAGCATGCGGCAGGCAATAGATTTGGCTGAAAGCTTGATTGGTTTTAAATCAAACTTATAAAATGTTAAACACAGGCCTTTCTCGATATTTGAGGATTTAATGTTGTTATATTATAATTCAATTTAGATGTTTAAAGACAAAGATAGCAGAGATACAGCCCTTCTGATCATAATGGCAATTATTACGGTCCTGTTTATTATGTATCTCCTGACCCCCAACAAGGAAAGGAAAGCAAATCAACAAACTGATAGGGGAACCTCAACCAGTGGTGATGTTCAAAGGGTCATTGCCAAACTTTTTACCAAGCAAGACCTGCTTAAGATTTTGGAAGATAGGGTTGGCAGGGAACTGAAACAACTTTTTGAGGAGATTGTAGAATCTCCCCGATTTTTTGAAGGATATGATCAGCAGGGACTGGTCGCAATTTACCGGGCCTTTATCAAAAAGGGAGAGACGAATCTTGAATTCAAAGACATAGCCAGGACTTTGGATCGATATTTAAAATTGAGTTTTTATGACTTAAAAGACATTCATACCATCCAATTTCCTGAAA
>CBFDCH010000323.1:0-4008 GCA_965603235.1 uncultured bacterium
GACAAACAAGTATTGGCAAAAGAATTACTAATGAACCATAGTACCCTGAAACCAATGCTTAAATGCAAAGATACTTCCAAATCAGCCAAACAGCCCAGAATCACTAAAAATTCACAAAATAATATGGTTACAATTGATTATAAAGATGCTTCAGATATAGAGATTGATGAAAAGTTTGAAACGATTTTCAGGGATTTAAAATCGAAATATCAGCATAAAATTAAAGGTAAAATCACCATAAGGATTAATTATCAGGGTTCATACCACATGGTGATAGATCTTGATGCCAACGATGACACCATCTCTTTCTCATAAATAAAAAAGGACCTTTTTCCTTTTTGGTTATTTTTTAAATGGTCTGAAAGAATTTAAGGTAATACCGATACGGCCATCAGGGAATAATTGCAAGGCGGATTTAATCACACCCATTGCTTCCCCTGAACTATTGACCGCTATTTGTCCCATATCATCAAGTCTTAATCGAACCTGGTCTGGTTCAAGGCTATTAATTGTGGCGCATATTTTGTCAAGTTTTTGTTTTGAACGGGTTAGGGTTTTGATAAAATATTCTTTCAATTTAGCATCCTTTGATATGTTTGCGACATATTTCTCGGATACAAAAGGTAAGGTTTTACATTTTTTCTGTGAGGTGAATATTTTATAAACCGCGATAGCTGAATCTCTGAATGGTGCTGATAAACCGGTATATGCATCCAGGGGCTTTCCTGAATAATATCCCGGCTTACGCGCGTCAATACTGAAAAAACCGGCAGAAACTTCATCGACCATAATTTCCGTTCTAAGATACAATACGGGTTTCCCCTTGCTAAAGAAGATTAGTTCAAACTCAGGAACAATGGTTCGAATTCCTGTTACCTGAGATTTTTTTAGCTCCTCTCTTAATTGTCCGGTAGCTTGATTGGCATGAACACCACCGCTTAGAGGAGAAAATGCCGTTTTTACATTTTCTCCGCCAATAAATGCTTTCATGCCTTTATTGCATTGTTTAAAGAATTTGGTTAACGGGTGTAATGACGATTTTACATTCGGATTGCTCAACATGACCATATCATCATTTGCTATATCCCCGGATACATGATTGGCATATAGCGGCAACAGCAGGAATAGCAAAAAAGTTATTATTATTTTTCGTTTCACTGAACTTCCTCCTGAAGATTTATTGTATCTGATTAATAGATTTATCTCAATGAATCTCTCGGGGGGCAAATCTTTGCATACCCATCCACGAGAAAAAGGAACCTGGCGATAAAAACAGGCGCTGTTCCTTTTTTTTTAATTATCTTTTTTCTTGGGTGTTCCTTTTACATAGGTGTCCAGAAATTTCAAAATAGCCTTGTCTGCGGTAATCTGATTTTTTTTATGGACAAAACCGTGGCCTTCATCCTCAAAAACCACATACTCCACGGGAATTCCTTTTTCTTTCACCGCCTTTACGATTTCATCGGATTCTACCTTTAGTACTCTGGGATCGTTGGCTCCCTGGAGCACCATCAAAGGCCTGGTTATTTTATCATAGTGAAAGAGTGGTGATTTTGCCTTTAGTTGTTCAAGGTCGGTTTCAGGATTGCCCATCTCAACATAAAGAGCTTCCCTGAAGGATTCCCACCAGGGAGGAATACTGTTTAAAGTTCTTACCCAATTGGAGATTCCAAAAAGATCAACCCCGGCGGTGAACTCTTCCGGACGATAGGTTAATGCAGCCAGGGTCATATAGCCGCCATAACTACCGCCAAGGATGGCAACTTTTTGGGGATCAGCCAATCCGGCAGATATAAGATATTTTTTTGCCCAGACGCAGTCGTCCAGATCAACGGAACCATGTTTTTTATCATCCATTTTATTAAAGGTTTTTCCATAGCCCGAAGACCCGCGGTTATTAACATCGATCACCAGGTATCCGTGGTTCACCAGGTATTGAGTGGTGGGATTGTAACCGATCCTTGCCTGTCCGCCCGGCCCTCCGTGAACCTTTACAATTCCCGGTAATTTTTGTCCGTTTGTTTTAACCAGGGGTTTATATAAAAGGGCCGGTATCTCCAGGCCGTCAAAAGACTTAAATCTGATTATTTCGGCCTCTACAAGGTCTGCGGTATCAATTTCCCGGTTTATGGTATTGGTTAACCGGGTGAGTTTTTTATCCTTGAACTTGTACAGATAGAGATTGTTGGGTGAGCGGGATCCATTGGCATAAAAAGACATGATGGTTTCACTTTTGGAGATATTGACCGAGGTTATATTTACGTTGGGCAATCGAGGCAATTCCAGCAATTGGTTGGATTTGGCGTCAAAAATTTTAATAACAGTTTTGGCATCTTCATTGATCCCGGTTACCCGAAAGGTTCCCTTCCAGGAAAAATATGTATAAAAAATATCCCAGTCATATCTTTCCACAATCTCCCGTTTGCCGCTTGCTATCTCATAGCGTTTCAGATAGGTAAATTCACTTTCCAGGTCCGTTAAATAGTATAGATATTTTGATTCAAGACCGAAAGTCTGGGGAGAAAAAGAAACATCTCCTTCATGCGGTGAGAGGTGGGATAATTTTTTGGTTTTGCGATCAAATAGGTACATATCAGAATTATTCATGGTGATGGTTTTTGACAGAGCGAGATACCGTTTGTCCCTGGAGATACTTGACACATTATATCCTTTTTCATTTTGGTAAATTAATTTTGGCGTAAAGGTTTTTATATCCATTTCATAGAGATCTAAAAAGCGTTTGTCACGCTTATTGGAAACGAAAAAGAAGCTGTTGCCGTCAACCGACCATTCAAAGAACATGGACTTTGCTTTTTCATCCGGTGTCAGGTCTTTGACAATTCCATCTTCGTCACGAAGAAAAATATGGTTAATTTCATTTCCCCCTGTATCACTGGTGTATAGTATTCGCTGATCCTTGGGGAAAAATGATCGGGCGAAAATGGCCTCTTTTTTGGAATCTGTTAGCTGGGTGGGTTATCCACCGTTGACGGGCATGGTATAGGCATTGTAAACCCCGGTCTTGTTGCTGGAAAAGAGAATGGTCTTTTCATCAGCCGAAAAGGAGTGTCCAAATATGGATTCCGTATCTCTAAATTGTTCAATGGTATACTGTTTCACCGTTTTAACCTCTTTTTTTTCCACTGGTTTCTCTTTTTGGCAGCCAACAAAGGCCACTGAAAAAATTAATAAAAAAATCATTTTTTTAAACATTATCCCTCCTCATACCCGCTTTTTAAGCGATACTTGCAATCATTTGATTACCTTCTTAAATTGCATTCAGATATTAAAGGAATGAATTTTTATTGTCAAGAAATTTCGCTGGAGATTTGTAGCCAAAGGCTGGAAGGCTAGCGGTTAATATTATTTGATTTCTTCTACGTGGAATTCCCAAGTTTCGTCATCTTCATTTTCAATTACATAATAAAGTTTGTTGTTTTTGATGGTCTGTAATTTGGCTCCGAGAATTTCAGCCAGAAGCGGAATGTTTTCGAACCGGGGTATAAATACCCGTTTTAATTCCTTCCCCTGCAGATCCAGCACCACATACTCTTCTTTACCGTTTTTTAAATGGCTGGTCTGAAGATAAATTCTGTCACTGGACACTTCCAGGCTCTGGATGGCAGGGAAGTATTCAGCCCATTGCGGCTTGATTATTTGCCTGATCACATCCCATCCGCCCTGGGCCTTGGTATTGGGATCATTTTTTAATCGATTCAGAATATACTCTTTGTCCTTGCCGGTAACCTTTATTTTAGTGGTGTCCTTTTTTATCTCTCTTAGTTTTTTTCCTTCACTGTCAAATACCTCAACAACCATTCCTTTCGGACTTTCATCAATATAAATCTCGTCCTTATATACCTGAAAGTGGGTAAAGTCCATTATCATATCAATTTTAATGTTTGGCGGGCCTCCCTGCTGTATAAAGGGTTGTGAGAACAGGAGCTTCTTTTCCTTGAACTCCGCATCCACTAATATCACCTGACCTATGGCCAGGCGGGTATTCGG
>CBFDCH010000324.1:0-4008 GCA_965603235.1 uncultured bacterium
CAGACGGCCGATAGGGGGGGTGCGTATCACGGATATATCCTGCAATCCTGCTAAAGAGAGGGAGAGGGTTCTGGGAATAGGTGTTGCAGAGAGGGAGAGCACATCAACATCTTCCCGCTTTTTTTTTAGTTTTTCTTTTTGAAACACACCAAACCGTTGCTCTTCATCTATGATGTATAGGCCCAAATTTTTAAATTGCACCTGCTGAGATAATAGCAGATGGGTGCCAATAACCATATCCACCTTTCCCTGCCGGATATCCTCAAATACCCGTTTTCGCTCCTTCATTGGCACCATGCGGGAAAGCATCTCCAGGCGAATGGGAAAAACTTCCAGCCTCTTCTTGAAAGTGTGAAAATGTTGCAGGGCCAGGATGGTGGTGGGACACAACATCACCACTTGGCGGCCGTTCATAATCACCCGGAATGCAGCCCTGACCGCCACTTCGGTTTTTCCGAAACTCACATCACCACAAACCAGACGATCCATTGGCGACTGTGCCTGCAAATCGGTCATGGTCTCGCGAATCGCTGTACTCTGGTCCTCAGTCTCCAGGAAGGGGAATTCCCTTTCCAGCCTCTCCTCCATCTCCTGATCCCGCTCATGGATTTTCCCCTTAATCGATTTTCTCATGGCATAGAGTTCCAACAGATCCTTGGCAAAATGGACAATACTACGCCGGGCCCGGTTTTGTTTCACCCGCCAGGTAGATCCTCCAAGTTTGTCTAATTTTGGCTGATAGCCTTCAAAAGAGGCATATTTACTCAATACGTCCAACTCGAAGACCGGAACGTACAGATACTCCCGGTTGGTGTATTCAATTTTTAGATATTCGGTATTCTCGCCAACCCCCCGCAAACGTGTAAAGCCCACAAAACGGCCGATACCATGCTTTTTATGTGCCACCAGGTCGTTCAATTCGATTTGCTGAAGCAGATTGTCCGCTTTAAGTTCCAGGCCAACCTCCCGGCTATCCACAAACACAAACGGTTTATGACTGATGAAAATGGTGCGGGTTGATCGGTTCTCAAAAGAGAGTGGTAAATCTCCGTTAAACTGCTCGATAGGCTTGATCACTTCCTGAAGGTTATCAACCACATGACTCTGCTGGCTGCAGACGACCAGGCGGTACCCCTGTTGCCGCTGTTTCAAATGTAATTGCTGAATATCTTCATCGGTTATGTTCACAATGTATTTACGCCAGGGGACAAGTTCCGGATCAGCTGAGATCGAGTCATGGGTGTCACATAGATTCAGCCCCGCTTCCTCAGTAAAAGAGAGACTGAAAATATCTTTAACCGGTTTGAGAGAACTATCACTCTCGCTGGCTGCCTGGTAGATCTGCTGATAATGGCTGGACAACTTTTCAAATTCTGCCTCCAATCGCCTTCTATCTGAAAAAACCAGTCGATAATTGCCCAGCCAATGGTGCAATGGTTTCATCTCCGCTGCCGGTTGGTTGAAATAAGCTTGGATATCAGCCAGCTGGCTAAAATAACGGTTGGCCGGCAACAGGGTGTACTCTAATTGACGAATCGATTTTTGGGTATTGACATTAAATACCCGCATGGACACAATCTGCTCCCCTTCCAGTTCAATGCGGAGGGGCTGTTCCCGATTAATCGGATAGACATCCACAATGCTCCCCCGCCACGAGATATCGCCTGGTTTGGCCACCAGGTCACAGGCCTGATAAGCCAGATCAAATAACCGGTCCATCAACTGCTGGCGGCGCCAGGTGTCGCCAATTTTCAGGTACAGGGAAAAATCAGCAAATTGGTCCTTTGGCTCGAGCTTTATATTGAGGGCGGATAGAGTGGTGATAATGATACTTTTTTTCCCCTGGTGCAGGTCTGCCAGGAGCCTGGCTTTATTGCCAATCACCTGCGGTCCGGGGATATTGTTGATATATGGATCTTCAAACGGAGAGAGATAGAGGTGGACTCTGGCAGGCATGGATAAAAGATGGAGCCACTGAGAAAGGCGGGCTTTTTTTTCCAATGGATTATCACTCTCTCCCACCAGCCACAACAGATTTTCTCCTGTCAATGCAAATATGCCGGCTACCAGCAATTCATTCAGATCGGCAGCCACATTTTCAAGGTTACCGCTGGTTTTTTCCTTTAAAAATTTCTGAATTTCAGGAGAGAGGCAGCGGTCGATCATATCCCCATTATACCCGATTGCAGCTAAAAATAAAGATCGATATAATCAGCATTTTATTTGAAACTTTAGTGCCTCAAAAAGGGTCATACATATAGGGCACGCTTGCCGGGAAAAACCTGCGTTTTTTCCCATATATGTCCATAAACGGCCCTAAATTAATTGACAAATTTAGCGAAAAATGTGAAAATATTTTTTGAATCCATTTAAAATGAGGATCAACATGAAGATCATGAGAATAATTGTTATCAGCTTACTGGTGGTTCTTTGCTGTCAATCCCTGCCCGGTCAAAAAGTCAAAAAGATACGGATCAAAGATCTGTCGCCAAAATTCCGGGTATGGTTGACCGAAGAGGTGGTGTACATCATCACACCCTATGAAAAAAAAGTCTTCCTGCAGTTGCAAACAGACCGGGAGCGGGATGCGTTTATGAGGGCTTTCTGGAAAAACCGTGATCCCGACCTCAGTACAATGGAAAATGAGTACAAGATTGAGCACTACCGCCGAATTAAATATGCCAATGAAAAACTGGGTAGAGGCACCCCCACTGCTGGGTGGCGCACAGACATGGGCAGGGCTTACATTATTCTCGGTGAGCCTAAACAAATCAGACGTTACGAAAATACCACCGAGATGTATCCGGTTATCGTCTGGTTTTATCAGGGATTGGTCAGGTACGGTCTGCCCAATGCCTTCAGCCTTATGTTTTTCAAACAATACGGTGCCGGGGACTATATCACCTATAGTCCTTTCACTCATGGTCCCGGTTCTTTAATGGTCCACTACTTTGGTGATGTAAACGATATTTTAGCTGCTGTGCGAAAACTCTCGCAGATCGAACCCCAAATAGCCGCCATCTCCCTGTCATTGATTGAAGGTGAACAGGCCGTGAACTACCGCCCCTCAGTTTCCTCTGAAATTTTGATCTCCAAAAAAATCACCGAAGTTCCCACCCACAAGGTGAATGACGATTATGCCAAAAGGATGATGAAATACCGCGGCCAGATTGATGTGGATTACTCGGCCAATTATATCAAGAGCCGCTCCATGGTAGAGGTGATTCGGGACAGGTCTGGGGACTTTTATGTCCACTATCTGATCGAACCGAGCCAGCTCTCCATTGAAAGGGTCGGTGACACCCTGCAAACCCTATTAAATTTAACCGGTAATGTGGTGGACAACAAGGGGAAAAGCATCTACAAATTTGACAAGAACATACCCATCAGGGTAGCAGCAGACAGGCTGGGTAATATTGGCGCCAAGACTTTCAGTTTTCAGGACATTTTTCCAATGATCGAGGGAGAGTATACTTTAAAATTGCTGCTGAAAAATGTTGCCTCCAAAGAATTTACCGCAGTTGAAAAAAAATTCACCATCCCCGGAATTGAAAAACCACAAATTACCGCCTTTTGCCTGGCCAACCGCGTAAAAAAGAATCCGGAAATGGTTAACACAACCAAGGCCTACCTGATTGGCGACACACAGCTGATTCCCTCTCCCAGGAATGATTTTACCAGAACAGATAAAATGTATGTTTACTTACAATTGATCGGATTAACAGAGACTCAGCGGGCCAATGCCAAAATCAATTATTCAATCTTCAGTATAGAGGATTCAAAAAAACCGCTGACAACCGTGGAAAAAAATCTGGCCGAGTACAGAGACAGCGCAAATCCAATACAGAGCCTCCCATTGTCATCACTATCCCCGGATTACTACAACATTGTGGTTATAGTTCGTGACGCCAATAAAAAATTGATCGGCAGAAAAGAGACCATTTTTTCCGTGACTCACCGCAGCACCCTGCCCCGCCCTTGGATTGTTTCTCTCTCCTTTCCCGCCCA
>CBFDCH010000325.1:0-4004 GCA_965603235.1 uncultured bacterium
TGGCCAATGCCACATCCACTTCCAACAAGAGGAATTCACCGGGAACTATCCTCTCCTTGCCGGCTTTTTTAGCCAGGATTTTCTCAGAGAGCGTCATGTTGTTTTCCATTTTTAACCTCACTTTTACCATTCAATTTTCCGATGATTTTGGTTTTATTATTGCGAAACAAGGACCGGTTGACAGCATTCAGATAGGCCAGTGCCGATGCTTCAATAATATCTGTGGATGAGCCCTTGCCCACATATTTGATCCCGTTTATTTCAATAATTAATTTTACCTGACCCTGAGCGTCCTTGCCTGAGCCAATGGCGTGAACCAGGTACTCTTTTAAGCGGGGGTTGAGCCCGACTACCGCATCGATTGCCTTAAACAGGGCATCAATGGGGCCATCTCCGGTTTCAGCGGTAATGAGTTCTTCACCGTTTCGTCTGATTTTTATTGTGGCAGTGGGAATCAGGGTGTTGCCGGAATAAATGTGAAAATATTCCAGTTGAAATCCTTCCGGGAATTTTCCCAAAATGGAGGCGACGATACTGAAAATATCTTCATCGTATACCTCCTTTTTCAGGTCAGCCACACGGGTGAATTTTTTAAAAGCCATTTTAAATTGTTCTTTGGTAAGCTTTATCCCATATTCCTGTAATTTGTCTTTAAATGAATGTTTGCCGGAGTGGCGTCCCATTATTAGGGTTTCCACAGATCGACCGATATGCTGGGGTTTCATAATTTCATAAGTATCCGGGTGGTTCAGCATACCATGTTGATGAATGCCTGATTCATGGGAAAAAACATTCTCCCCGAAAATAGGTTTATTTCGTGCAATGATTAAGCCGGTTATATTCTGCAGCAATTTTGAGGTGGAGAAAAGCTGTTCTGTTTTGATCGAGGTCTTATAGGGCATCAGATCCTGGCGTACACGTAGAGCCATTACCAACTCTTCAAGGGAACAGTTTCCCGCCCGTTCACCAATGCCGTTTAATGTCACCTCCACCTGAGTGGCCCCGTTTTGCACAGCAGAAATAGAGTTGGCCACTGCCAGTCCCAGATCATTGTGACAATGAACCGAAAGGTCCACCTCTTTTGTTTTAAATTGCGGCAGGCTGGTGCTGATGGTATGAATCAACTGGCCGAATTCGCTGGGTATGGCATACCCCACTGTATCGGGGATATTGATGGCTGTGGCGCCGTGCTCTATTGCGGTTTTGATTGACTCAATCAGGAAATCTGTTTCAGTCCTGGAAGCATCCTCTGCGGAAAACTCGATCTCATCAAAGTATTGTTTAGAATATTTCAACATTTCAGTAATGGAGGCCAGGATCTCTTCCTTGCTCATTTTCAGCTTATACTTCCTGTGCAGGGGGGAGGTGGCAATGAAGATATGCAGCATGCGGTTGTTTACTCCTGCCATAGACTGAATGGCCGCGTCAATATCCTCTTTTTTACATCTGGCCAAAGCAACAATAGTGGCGTGCTTAACCGCTTTGCCAATTCTCTGTACCCCGTCAAATTGTACCGGAGATGAGACGGGAAAACCAGCCTCAATCCGGTTAACACCCAGGCGGTCCAGGGCCACAGCCATTTTTACCTTTTGTTCAACAGTCATGGCAGCACCCGGTGATTGTTCACCATCCCGCAGTGTGGTATCAAATATTTTAATTTTCTTTGCCATTATTCAACTCCTTCTCCTCGTCATCCTTCATTAATTTATATACCAGTGAATCGACCAAAGCTTGCCAGGAAGCGTCAATGATGTTGTCTGAAACACCGACCGTACCCCACTTGCGTGAACTATCATGGGAGGTGATCAGCACCCGGGTTATCGAGCTGGTGCCGCTCTCTTCATTTAGAATCCTGACCTTATAATCAATGAGCTGAACCTGCTGCAAGCTGGGATAGAATTTCTCAAGGACCTTTCTTAACGCCCGATCCAAAGCCTCCACAGGTCCGCTGCCGTCAGCAGATGTGTGTTCAACCGAATCAGAAAGTGCCAGGCCCCTGGACACGGCTTGAGGCACTTCGGCTTTGATGGTTGCTTCAGCCCAGGTACAATCGTCGGAGTTTTTCCAGACCATCACCCGGAAGCCATTCAAGGTGAAATATTCCTTGAGTTGTCCCAGTAGTCCCTTGTAAAGGAGTTCAAAGGATGCCTCAGCCCCTTCAAAGTGGTAACCCCGCTTTTCCATTTCCTTGACCTTGGTTAAAATTTTTTTTACGGTTGGCGAATTTTTTCTTATGTGAATACCCATTTCCCTGGCTTTTTCCAGGATATTGCTTTTACCGGAAAGTTCGGATATGGAAAATTTTCGGTGATTTCCCACCTGGTGGGGATCAATATGCTCATAAGTCCTGGGATCCTTTCGCACAGCGGATACATGGATGCCCCCTTTGTGAGCAAACGCATTACTGCCGGTGTAGGGGAGGTACAAGGGGTGTTTTTGATTGGCTAATTCAGAAACAAGGCGGGAAATATAGTGGAGTTTGTCAATGTTTTTATTTTGAATCGTGGTTCTTGCTTTTTTAAGGCTCAAATTGGCAATAATACTGCAGAGGTTGGCGTTGCCGCAACGTTCTCCTAGGCCGTTAATGGTGCCCTGTACCATACTCACCCCATGGTCAACTGCAACCAGGGAGTTGGAAACCGCCAATTCCGCATCATTGTGACAGTGGATTCCCAGCGGTTTATTTATCACCTGGTTTACTTTCTTTACAATAGCTGCGCACTGGTCCGGCAGGGCTCCTCCATTGGTGTCGCACAGGACAATCCAATCACTGCCGGCCTGCAGGGCTGCTTGCACCGCTTCCAGTGCATACGCTGCATTGGCCTGGTATCCATCAAAAAAGTGTTCTGCGTCAAATATTATTTCATCAAAGTATTTTTTTAGATACACAATGGTTTCGTGTATCATGTCAATATTCTCCTGTAGTTTTATGCCCAGGGCACGCTCAACATGGAGGTCCCAGGTTTTGCCGAAAATGGTCACCACCGGCGCTTCGGATTCTATCAATTGGCGGATATCCTCCTCCACACTGCCGTTGATATGCCGGGTACAGCTGAATACAGCCAGTTTGGCCTGGTTAAAACGTGTTTTTTTGGCCGCTTCAAAAAAAGCCGAATCTTTGGGATTGGAACCTGGCCAACCTCCTTCAATATAGTGTACTCCCAAATCATCAAGAGCAGTGGCAATACGCAGTTTGTCTTCCAGGGAGAAGGTCACTCCATAACTCTGAGCGCCGTCCCGAAGCGTTGTGTCATATATTTTTACCGGTTTCGGCATAATTACTCCTTAAATATAGCGCCTTGCGCGGCAGACTGAACCATTTGCGAGTACCGTTTCAATACTCCTGGCTGCAGGTTGGCCTGGACCGGGTCGAGACCGGTTTCCCGCCTGCTGAGTTCTTCCTGTTGAATGAGCAGGTTAATCTCCCTCTTTGCCATGCTGATTTCGATGGGATCTCCTGTCTTGATAAGGGCAATGGGTCCGGCAGCAGCCGCTTCCGGGGAAATATGGCCAATAACAAGGCCAATGGAACCGCCAGAGAAGCGGCCATCTGTCAGTAATGCCACATGCTCAATCAGGTCCATGCCTACCAGTGCCGCGGTTGGTGAGAGCATCTCGCGCATGCCGGGTCCTCCCTTGGGGCCTTCATTGCGAATAACCACCACTTCTCCTTTTTTTACGTCACCGGTAAGTATTTTTTTACTGGCTGTCTCCCCATCCTCGTAGATCCGTGCCAGACCTTTAAAATGGTGCATGTTTTGCGGGATACCGGCAGTTTTTACCACAGCACCCTGTGGTGCCAGGTTGCCATAAAGGATGGCTAAACCGCCATCCTGGTGATAGGGATTGGCCAATGGACGGATCACATCACCGTTCTTTACTGTGGAATCACGGATTACCTGGTTAATAGATTGACCGTATATAGTTTTTGCCTGCCCCTGAACAAGACCTTTTTCAGCCAGTTGTTTTAACTGCTCTTTTGCAGCAGGACGATGAACATCAAG
>CBFDCH010000326.1:0-4003 GCA_965603235.1 uncultured bacterium
AAATGGTTCATTTTAGCCCGGCCAACTTTTTTGTTGAAAAATTTGTAACTGCCATTTACTTTATTATGATGAGGAGAATAACATGTCCCTGTTAAACATAGACAAACTACTCGATTTTGCCGTCCAGATGGAGGATATGGGCGAAAAATTCTACCGCACCTGGGCTGAAAAGGCTGAAGCCAAATCCTTGCGGATTTTTTTACTGCACATGGCCCAGGAGGAGAAGGAGCATAAAACAACCTTTGACAACCTAAAGAAAGAAGCGGTGAAGATCCTGCCGGAACTTCCGGAAACCCAATGGGATTATGAGGAGCATTTTAAGACCGTGTCGGAACAAATCATTTTTAACCAGCGGGAAATCGACAATGTGAAAAACCTGCCGGCTGCCATTGAACTGGCTAAAAAACAGGAAATGGATGCCCAGCTCTTTTACGCGGACTTGAAGAAATACCTGGCCCTGGAGCATCAGGAAATCATTGATAAAATCATAATCCAGGAAGAGGATCACCTGGCCAGACTGGAAAAAATTGAATTGGCCGGAGCAAAATAACATTTGGGCCAGATTTCAAAAAATACTCCTGACTCCTTTAATATTTTAACGGATTCTACTATTCACCGATACAAAAAGTCATGTTTCTATATTGTGATATGGAACAAACAATAATTAGTTTTTCAGGCCAAAAACCGGTTCTGATCCCAAATTCAAGATGCCGTAAACTTGCCGTTGACAGTAAAAGGATTGGAATTTACTATTAAGGTAGAGGATATGGAGGAAATAAAATGACACAAAGTCCATTGGCTGAACAGCTTATTCAGAAAAGAATTGAAAAAGGCCTGACCCAGGAAGAGCTGGCTGACCTGAGCCAGTTGGATGTACGGACCATCCAGAGAGTTGAAAAGGGGGAGGTGAAGCCCTACTTTTCAACCTTGAAGTTACTATCTCAGGCTCTGGATTATGATTTTATTGCTGAGATAAACAACAAACCATGGGACTTTTCTCCGGCAGAGGTTGAGCAATACCGGAAAAAGTTTAGAATCCGGCGGACCATTCGAATTGCTATTTTTATCGGGGCCATGGCCCTGCTGCTAGGTGTGGCCACCACCTTCCCCGACTTTGAATTGTTGGGAATGGCCAAAAAAACATGGGCGCCGTTTCTTTATATAGTGATGTTCGGTTTGATCATCACCATTGGCATAGTCTGGCGATGTCCGGCCTGCAAGGCCCAATTGGCCAGCCCCTTTTCCACCAAATATTGCCCCAGGTGCGGCCTGAAATTCTATTGAAAAAAATACTTTATTTCTTATTTTTAAAATCAAACTCTTTTGGCGGGGTGGCGCCCAGCAAATGTTTGACAAAATAATCCCAGCGCCGCCGGGTCATGTAGTCCCGGTACTTGTAACCATGACGGCTGTTGGGAAAGAGGAGCAGGTCAAAGTCCTTGTTGGCCTTGATCAGTTCCTGAACCACCAGCAGCGTTGAATAGGGCGGCACATTGCTATCTAGCATGCCATGAGCCAGAAGAAGTTTTCCCTTGAGGTTTTTGGCCAGTAATTGATTGGACTGGTTGTCGTAATTGGTGGCGCCATCCTTATTCTTTTTCAACAATCCCTGCCACTTTTCTCCCCAGGGGGCCTCGTAATTGCGATTTTCATGATTGCCGGAGGAAGAGACCGCCACATCGAAAAAATCGGGATAGCGGAGGATGGCATCAGCAGAGGCAAACCCGCCTCCCGAATGGCCGTAAATTCCCACCCGGTCGATATCGATCCAGGTATGCCGTCTGGCCAATTCCTTCATCACCAGGATTTGATCCGGCAGGGTGTTATCACCCATGTTACTGTAGTAGGTGTCATGAAAGGATTTGGAACGGCCCGGTGTGCCCATGCCGTTGATGGCCACCACAATAAAACCGAGTTCAGCCAAACCCTGGTTGCTGCTGCCGGTACTGAAGGAGAAGCCCCGGACGCTGCCGCTCTGCGGTCCAGGATATATATAATTGATAATGGGATAGGTCTTGCCGGTATCAAATTGGCTCGGTTTGTACATCAATCCGTACAGATCGGTTTTACCGTCCCGCCCCTTGGCAACAATTACCTGCGGCGGCTGCCAGCCTGTTTTTAGGAGCG
This sequence comes from uncultured bacterium, assembly GCA_965603235.1. GTDB lineage: Bacteria > Acidobacteriota > Aminicenantia > UBA2199 > UBA2199 > CBFDCH01. The sequence goes on from CBFDCH010000326.1 coordinate 2,128, forward strand.
CACTCGTATCTCCTTTTTCCAGGGTGAGCAGTTTTTTGCCCTTTAAGGTACGCATGGTATAAACCGGCGGCATGGCCACCGTTGAATAGGTATCCATAAAATATTTACCTGAAGGAGCCAGAGCAACGGTATGGTGGCCCGGTTCCGGGTTTAAACATTTCATCCCCCGGCCCCGGAAACTCACCTTGTAGAAGTAATCAAAGTAGGGATTGCCCGGTTGGCGGCAGCTGCCCGTAAAGTACAACATCCGCTTTTTATGGTCAATTTTTAAAATTGTTTTTACGTTCAGCTGACCCTTGGTAACCTGCCACTTTAGCTTGCCTGTTTTCAGATTATACATATACAGGTGTCCCCAGTTGTGGCGCTGGGAGAACCATAGCACCTCATTGGAGTTAAAAAAGACGCGCCAGTTGGGATTACGATAACCCGATTCAAACCAGGTCTTGGTTGTTTCGGTCAACACATCCCGCACAGCCCCGGTCCGGGAATCGGCAATGCGTAGGGTTACGGTTTTATGATCCCGGGAAGTAGAGACAAAAGCCAGTTTGGAACCATCTTTACTCCACTGGGCATCCAGCAGCTTGCCTCCCCTGCCAGCCACATGATCGGTAATTGAGGAACGCTGGTCATCGGGAGCCATTTTCAGCCGCACCACACGCCGGGGATTAATCTGTATGATCACCCGCTGCAGCCGGAAGATATGGGTGTCGCCAGGCAGGTCGTATTTCCAGGCTTCCAGCCGGGGATGGCCCACATTGGTGCTTACCAGGTACATCTCCCCCACTCCGCGGGCATCCTGCTGAAAGGTGGCTATCTGTTTGGAGTCAGGAGACCACAACAACACGGGATTTTTACTTTTGGTCCAGCCGGCATTGTTGGTGGCATAACCAAAATCTTTGATACCGTCAGTGGTGAGTTGTATCTTTTTACCGGTTTTAACCTCTTTGATCCACAGGTTGTAATCCTTGATAAAGGCATCGTATTTGCCGTCCGTAGAGCGTTTGTTATTAGAGAATGGCCTCCGGGGACTTGCTTTTTTTCCGGTTGCCTGACAAATATAGGTCTGGAGGTTGCAGATATATTCCTTACCCCCGGTACTGAAAATAACACCATCATCCTGGGGTGAAAATTTTATCTTTGTGAAGGGCAATTTAAAGGATTTAACCTCTTTTTTGGTAACGCCGGACAGGGACTTGGCCAGCCGGGTGTGATCAAAAGCTTCTCGCTTACTTTTTTTTTGTGGATTCACCAACATGAAGCGGTGCCCTGCTGACGTGCTCTTATTGTACCAGAAACGGCCATCCTGCAACCAGCCGCTATAGGCGATTTTGTTGGTTACCAGGGAAACAAGGCCACGACCTGTCAGGCGGAAGGCACGGGCATAATCTTTGGCTGTGACTTCAGGGGTATCACCTGATGAATCACCGGCCCACAAAACAAATCCGAGAGTGACAAATAAAATCGCAATCGTGCAAACATTTTTGAAACGTACCATGTATGATCTCCTTGTTATATAAAATAAATATTAGGACAATTTCCTGCCAAAGTCAAAGGTGAAGGTTGGTTGCACCCATTACCAGACACACCTTCCAATAAGCAAGCTGCCCGGATAAGATCCTGAATGTTGGATTAATTTATAGTAGTGTTTGTTTGAATAGTTTCCAGATTCGTTTATACTCGTCGGTCCATGATGAGGCCCTGGTGAAACTGTGAGCCTCCAGCGGATATACAGCCAGTTCCCAATTCTCTTCTTTGCTTCTATGAAAATAGATTGTTTCAGTTTTAACTTTACTCATAATTCATTATCTCCTTTTAAATTCAACATTTTTTTGTTTTTTGTTTTAATAATATAAAAGCACCTGCAACAATAAATACT
>CBFDCH010000327.1:0-3988 GCA_965603235.1 uncultured bacterium
CTGTTCCGTGCTGCCGATGGGGATAATCACCATGTCCGATTTTTTTAAATATTGCTGTACATCGGTCCAGGTCATCTCCTGCAATACCAGGGCCTTGCTATCTTTTGCTGCTGACAGGGCAGGGGTTATAAGCAGGCAGATGCAAACAAAGACAAACAAGGATTTAAAATATTTGAAGACCACGTTTTTCATGATAAACCTCCTGAATTTTATTTGATAAGATTGAATGTTGATGTTGATAATTTTTTCTCAAGCCTCAACCTTAATATTAGATGGTTCACCGCCGGTTGTCAAGAGCATAATTGCGGGTTACCCTTGTGCCAGCAGCGGGTTTACCCTATAATATCAGGGTGAGATAAGGAAGAAAAATGAGTCTGAAAAAGAAACAAACCCATCTTTTAATCATAATCGGTGTTGTGGCTGCTGCTGTTTTGGCCTATTTTCTTTTGGTTAATGGGCCCACAGGCAGAGGCAGCCGGATCAACAAAAGCAATGTACTTGTCATTACGTTGGATACCACCCGGGCCGACCGTATCGGTGCTTACGGCTACAAAAAGGGGAAATCCCCCCATATAGATGCGCTGGCCCGTGAAGGTGTATTGTTTTCCGAAGCCATCAGTTCCGTGCCCATAACCCTGCCCTCCCATTGTTCCATTTTTACGGGTACCACTGTGCTGTATCACCAGGTAAGAAACAATGGCTCTTATTTTTTGCCGGCGGAAATCGACACCCTGGCTGAGGTATTAAAAGGCCATAATTACTCGACCTCCGCCTTTATATCATCCTTTACTCTTGATTCAAGATTTGGTATGGACCAGGGTTTTGATACCTATGACGACACCCTGATCCTGAACCAAACCATGGTTAAAACATTCGATTCGGAGCGGCCGGCGGCAGCCGTATTTAAGTCCTTTTCCCATTGGCTGCAGGAGAACCGCAAGAATAAATTTTTTTCCTGGGTCCACTTCTACGACCCCCATTTGCCCTATTCTCCACCCGAACCCTACAGGAGTCAATTCCAGAACGATTTGTATGACGGCGAAATTGCCTATGTTGACGAGTATGTGGGTAAAATCATTGCCCTGCTAAAGGAAAAGGGAGTCTGGCGGAACACACTGATCATTGTTGCAGGGGATCATGGCGAAGCATTTGGCGAACACGGTGAGATGGGTCATGGGATTTTCTGTTACCAGGAAACCTTGAGAGTGCCTCTGATCATCACCGATCCCAGTGGATCTTTGTCGCCCAGGGTAATATCCCGGCGGGTCAACCTGACAGATATCATGCCAACCCTGCTCGAGTACCTGAAAATAGACACTCCCACCGCTGCACAGGGTATCTCCCTGCTGCCCCTGATCAGGAAGAACAAGGCAGATGAGCGGGCATTCTATATTGAGAGCGTTATGGCAAACGAAGCCCTGGCCTGTGCCGAGGTAAAAGGTATTATAAAAGATGATTATAAGTTTATTGATCTGCCAAATCCGGAATTGTACCACTTGCCGACCGATCCGCTGGAGAAGAAGAACCTGTTTTTGGAAAAAAATCATATGATCAAGCAAATACGCCAGGACATGGCTGAATTGGTCAAAAAATACAAAACCTCCAAATCATCAGCTAAAAGGGAACTCTCTGCCGAGGAGATAAAAAAACTCCGCTCCCTCGGTTACCTCTCTTCAGGGACCAAGAAGGGCGGTTCAAAAAAACTTGCCGATCCCAAGGAAAAAATCGGCAGCTGGAATGAATTTACCAAGGGCACCATCGCTTTCAGCCAGGGATTATCAAATGAAGCCAGTCAACATTTCAGACAATCGATCGAATTGAACGCCGATTTCTCCGAACCATATGCTATGCTGGCATATATTAATTTTAACCAGGGAAATATTGCTGAGGCCGAAGCATTTTATAAAAAGGGAATCGAGTTGAATCCAGAGGATTATATTGTCAGAATCGAATATATAAAACTTCTCATATCAAAAGGTGATTTGTCCGAGGCCTTAATAAAATTACGTGAGCTGGAACGTCTCAAACTGATAGCCTTTGAGGTTCAAATATTTAACCTCTCCGGGATCAGCAGTATGAGAACAAACAAGAATGCAGAAGCAATTTATTATTTTCGCAAGGCCCTTGAAATAGAACCAGAAAACCGGTCAATTAAAATGATGCTGGCCCGGTGCCTGGGCAGGCAGCAGGAATTTGCCGAGGCTCTTGAAATATACCTCGAATTGGAAAAAGAGACGCCCGATAACTTTGATCTGGTCATGAACATTGCCATGTCTTATGGGGAACTTGAACGGTATGAGGAGGCCAAGGTTTACTTTGACAAAACCCTGGCAATAAAATCTGTGCCAGTGGTTAATTTTTATTATGCGGTATTTTTATCACGGGCGGGCGATTATAAGCAGGCAATCAAGTATATGACTCAATTTGTTGAACAGCATCCCGCTGATGATGCCCAGAAACGGGATGCCTTAAAATGTCTGGATATCTGGAAATCAATGCCGCAAAAATAACATTAATCTCTCAAAAGTGGCCCAAAATTCTTGACACTGGCTAATATTTACCTTATAAATATAATCGTACCAGTTATATTTGTTCACAATAAATTCTGTAAAAATCTAAAAGGAGAAAATCATGAACAAGAAAGGGATTAATCGGCGTAATTTTATCAAAACATCGGCTGCCGGTATGATGGGAGCGGGTTTGATGAGTCAGGCTCCGTTGCTGGCGGCAGACAAAGAGGCGAACGGCAAAAAAGTGAAGATCAGGGAATACCGCGTGCTGGGCCGTACCGGATTTAAGGTATCCGACATTGGCTGCGGCGGTGTACCGCCGGTTGCGGTGCTGAAAGCACTCATCGATTCGGGATTAAACTATATTGATTCTGCCGAGAGTTATGGCCGCGGTGAGTCGGAGCGGAATGTGGGCCAGGCCATCCAGGGCTATGACCGTAAATCCCTGTTTATAACCACCAAACTGGGACTACCCAGAGGCAAGAAAAATGCCAGCAAAGAGGACTTTGTCAACCGTTTTCGCAAGTGCCTGGAACGTCTGAAAACAGATTATGTGGACTGCCTGATGCTCCATGGCGGCGCCACGGTTGAGGCCATTAAAACCGAAGCCTTTCACGCGGCGGTCAAACAATTGAAAGGGGAGGGTAAACTGCGTTTTGCCGGTGTATCCAATCACGGTGGTCACTATGCGGATGTCAGTGAATCCATGGAAAAAGTACTGCTTGCAGCGGCTGCGGACGGCCGTTTTGATGTTTTCCTTATGGTTTACAACTTCATGCAGCGGGAACAGGCGGAACAGGTGTTTAAGGCATGCAAGGCCAAAAATATCGGTGTTACCCTGATGAAAACCAATCCGGTGGGCAAATATTACCTCATGGATGAACGGGTTAAAAAGATGAAGGAGGAGGGTAAAAAGGTAGGGGAGTTCTATGCCAACTACATGGGCCGCTTAAAAGATTATGTGGATAAGTCGGCAGATTTTATTAAAAAGTATAACCTTACCAATCCGGTGGCTGTCAAGTCAGCGGCCATGCGTTTTGTGTTGAGCAATCCGCAGGTCCATGCTGTCAATTTTGCCTTTAAAACTTTTGAAGATATTGACGAGATGATCAAGTACTCCGGTGGACGCTTAAATAAAAAGGACGCCAAGACCCTGGCCCTGTTTGAAGAGGGCTGCGGTGGTCTCTATTGCCGTCATGCCTGCGGCCAGTGCGAAGCTTCCTGCCCGCAGCAGGTACCGGTCAATACCATTATGCGCTACAACCATTACTTTGATGCCCAGGGCCGGGAAAAAGAGGCCATGCAATTATATGCCAACATGTCGGCAAACCGGGCCGGTGATTGCCAGCAATGCAGCGGTAATTGTGAAAGTGCCTGTCCCTATGGGGTTCCCATCCAGGGACTGCTGGTTAACGCCCACCAGAATCTTTCTTTAGGTTAAAACTTAAAACGAAATAATCTCAGCAGGGGCGATCCTT
>CBFDCH010000328.1:0-3986 GCA_965603235.1 uncultured bacterium
TTGCTTGACAGGGACCTGCGCAATATCAATGTCATAAACCGGCAATTGGCAAAGGATTTATCTAAATTTCCGGCAGCAAGAGCTGCTATCGATATAGCGCTTCATGATTTAATCGCCAAATGTTTAAATGTACCGCTCGTTGATATGCTGGGCAGGGCGCATCACTCTTTGCCCACTTCAGTGACCATTGGCATCATGGCAGCAAAAGAGGCCGTGGAATCAGATTAAAATCCGAATTGATCACAATCAAGGCTACTCTGCAGATAACTTAAAATTGTTTGTGGCCAGAACCCAAAATCTTGAACTGGAGTTTATTGAACAACCTCTGCCGCGTGAAAGTGCTGAGCAGATGTTATCGCTTTCAGAAAGTATTCGATTGCAGTGTATGGCTGATGAAAGTCTCTATGACGCACAAGACGCACTGAAACTGGCGGCCTTTCCCCGGGCATTTGGGCATTACAATATAAAGCTAATGAAATGCGGCGGCATCACTGAGGCATTAAGAATGGCGGATATTGCCAACCTCGCCGGCATTAACCTGATGTGGGGCTGCATGGATGAAAGCATTGTCAGTATTAGTGCCGCACTTCATTGCGCTCTATCATGCCCGGCCACCAAATGGCTCGATCTGGATGGCAGTTTTGATTTGGCAAGGGACCTGGTTAAGGGAGGATTTGTTTTAAAAGACGGTAATCTAAGCACCCTGGCAGATAAACCGGGGCTGGGAGTGGAGTTATTATGAGATCGAAATGGAGAAAGCGATTATGAAAGAAACCGCTTTTGTGTACACCCATAACACATTTATGAGTACTTATGCAAAAACAGCCCATGGCCTGGTGCGGGAATCACACCGGTTTAACATATTGGCAGTGATTGATTTTAAGAGTGCGGGGGAAGATGCGGGTGAACTGCTGGACGGTATTCAGAATAATATTCCCATTTTCGCGTCAATAGCAGAAGCACGGGAAAAACTGGGTATAAAACCAGATTATATTGTTTTTGGTTCTGCCTTTGTTGGCGGCATACCACCTGAAGAATGGAAGAGTAATTTATTGGTAGCGATTAAAGATGGAATGTCTCTGATCAGTGGTTTACATTACTACTTCAGTGAAGATAAAGCGTTTGCTGATGCCGCAAAAATCAGCGGCGCAAGATTGTTGGATATTCGTAAGCCAAAACCTGTGCCAGAATTACATTTCTGGACAGGTAAGATCTATGAATGTAAGATCCCGAGAGTGGCTGTTTTAGGTACGGATTGTGCCCAGGGCAAACGGACTACAGCCATGTTTTTAGTTGAGCTCTGTAGCAAAAACGGTATTAAAGCAGAATTAATTTATACCGGTCAAACAGGATGGATGCAGGGTTATAAGTATGGTTTTATTTTGGATGCGGCTTTAAATGATTTTGTTAGCGGTGAATTGGAGCATGCCATTCTCGAATGTGAGCAGGAAAGTTGTCCTGATATTATGTTTTTGGAAGGTCAATCCGCTTTACAAAATCCCAGTGGCCCCTGTGGGGCGGAGTTTTTACTTTCCGCTGCTCCTGCGGCTGTTATCCTGCAGCATACACCGTTTCGAGAATCTTTTGAAGGCTGGGAGGAACTTGATCATGAGGCCCTTAAAATTCCATCCGTGGAAGATGAGATTAAACTGATAAACAGATACGGCATCGATGTAGCTGCCGTATGCCTAAATGGAGATAATGGTACAAAAGATCAATTAATTGAATATCAGGAGCGTTTGAGTGAGAAAATAGACAAACCGGTCATCAGGCCCCTGGAAGAGGGTGTTGAAATGCTATTGCCTCTTATCCGCCGATTGATCAATACAGGATAGGGGACCATGCTCGACGTCCTTAGGAGAAACTTATGGATTTTATTCAACGAACAATTGACCTGGCCAAAGAGAATGTGGGGCAGGGGGGGCGCCCCTTTGCCTGTGTGATTGAAAAGGATGGTGAGATTCTGGCAGAAGGGGCCAATGAAGTGGTCCAGACCCAGGATCCAACCGCTCATGCTGAAATTGTTGCCATTCGCAGGGCCACCAAAAAACTGGGCACAGAAGACCTGACAGGTACAACCTTCTATATTTTGGCCCATCCCTGTCCCATGTGCCTGGGAGCCATGTACTATTGTAATCCTGAGAAGGTAATTTTCATCACCGCCAGGGAGGATTACAGCCAGTATTATACGGATGACCGCCGCTATTTCACCTTTGATAATTTTTATAAGGAATTCGGCAAACCCTGGAGTCGTAGAAACATGCCCATGGAATACTCGCCCAATCCAAAAGGTATTGAGGTTTATAAATTGTGGTATGAATTAAATAAAAAGAAATAGGAGAGAAATGGTGCGCAATTTAGTATTTGTTATGGTTGCCGGCCTTTTTTTGGCCAGTTGCCTCGTTCATTCTCCCCGGATGGAGGGTAGCCAGCCTGATTTGCGGGTTCTCTCTTACAACATTCCACCGCCCGATTTTTGCTGTTTTTTGGTTTAAAGAGATGAAAAGGAGATAAAATGGATAAACCAATTCTCAACGATCCAAACCAGTATCCAACAAAAGAAGTAATTTACTCCAAAATTGGAAATAACAGAACATTGTGGGATTCTTTTTTTGAATATATTCATCAGGACCATCCTGATTTTTCAGAAGAATGGAGATATTACAATGATGGAAAGAGCTGGCTTTTAAAAGTAACCAGGAAGAAAAAGACTGTTTTCTGGCTTGCGGTGTTGAAAGATACCTTTATAATAACATTCTATTTTACAGATAAGGTTGAGGAAGCAATATATAAAAGTAAAATATCTGATGAATTGAAAGAACAATTTAAAAATGGCAAACGGTATAACAAAATACGTGGGTTAAGTATTGAATTCAAGGATAAAATAGACATAGAATATGCTAAAACATTAATGCCAATCAGGCTCATGAAGTGAAGCAGATGCAACATTACAGCGCAAGCCGGAAAGAGTAAAGAATGAGTCGAGAAGATTTTCTTATCCCCTCGGCCATAGAAGCAATCGGTTCCACTCCCCTGGTTGAATTGTGTGGCATAAGCAAAAACCTGGATGGCAGGATTGTGGCCAAGCTTGATTATCTGAATCCCGGATTTTCCAAGAAGGACAGGATTGCCCGGCAAATCATTGAGGACGCGGAAAAAATCGGCGAAATTGTACCGGGGCAGACTATTGTGGAATTGACCAGTGGTAATACGGGGACTGGCCTGGCCATTGTGTGCGGTATTAAAGGGTATCCTTTTGTGGCGGTGATGTCCAGAGGAAATTCGATTGAAAGGGCACGCATGATGGCTGCTTTGGGTGCTGAGGTTGTTCTGGTTGATCAGCTGCCGGATTCTTCGCCTGGTGAGGTTTCAGGTGGTGATTTGGAACTTGTTGAGGCCAGAACTCAGGAGATTGTAAAAGAGAGACACGCGTTCCGGGCTGATCAATTTCAGCTGGAGGCCAATTTCAGGGCCCATTATCTTCATACAGGACCGGAGTTTATCAAGCAGTCCAGGGGGATAATTCAGGGTTTTTGTGATTTTGTTGGTACTGGCGGAACCCTTGCAGGATGTGCGGCGGCATTCAAAGAACATGATCCCTCTATCCAGTGTTTTATTGTTGAACCCAAAGGGGCCGCGGTTCTGGCGGGGAAAACCGTTACCAATGCCAATCATCGTATTCAGGGTGGTGGATATTCAATGACTAACCTGAAGTTTATAAAGCCGGAGTATATCGATGGATTTGTTGAGGTTTCGGATGAAGAAGCCATGAAAATGGCAAGGCAACTGGCTCAGCAAGAGGGGATTTTCGCGGGTTTTTCTTCAGGAGCGAACATTGCTGCAGCCATCCGGCTCCTTGAAGGTCCTTTAAAGGGCCAAGTGGTTGCCACCTGCATCAACGATTCCGGATTAAAATATCTCAGTACCGACTTGTGGGAGAAGATAGAAAAATCGATATAAAATGTAAGGAAAAGGAGGGTAATGGT
>CBFDCH010000329.1:0-3982 GCA_965603235.1 uncultured bacterium
TTGTTTTATACGAAACTCAACAAAAAACATGCCCTGTTGATATCACCACTTATTATTCTGGCACTGGCTAAATACCTGAGGATGATCCTGATACCTCGCAAAGCTATTCACAATATCGGCGGAGGTGAGATGCTAAATCGCCTCGGTTTATATTTTAAATGGGCGTTACCTTCCCCTGAGGCCGCCCCTCTATTGCTGACATTTTTTTACATTGGGGTTATTGCAATAGGATTTTACCTATTGATCACAAATGATGCGGTTAAAGTGCCAAAAAACCAGAATCACTCCCACCTGGGCCCAAGAATGTACCCTTTATTTGTTTTTTCCTTTTTTTTATTCTGGTCTGTTTGCACCATTTTTGTCTTTTTATTTATGAACTCTACCTTTGAATCCCGCTACACCTATATCTCCGCCTTTGGAATATGCGGGGTAACTGTTTTTTCCATCTACCTCATTCTAAGGCAAATAACCATAAAAAAGATAAAAATCTGGCCCGGTTTCCTGATAATACTCCTGCTCTTCTCCGGTGTCAGCCGGTATAAAAGTCTGAAGAAACAATTGGGGTACCGGGAAAATATTCGTAATCTGATCAGCAGTACCCTGAAACAAAAATATCTGCCCAAACATTCCCAAATCGTGGTCGCCGGAGTTTGGGGAGCCTCACTGGGATGGTATCGCTCCAGCGGCTATCTAAAATACCTGCTTAGGAGAAAAGATATCACGGGTATAGTGGGGCCCGCCAACCCTGGCAAATACCATTATAACTTTATGGATCATTTTAATCCCCGGGAAAGGGGATGGAGCCAGGGTTATCCGGGCATGACCGGATTGTCAATAAAAAAACCCACCTTCTTCTTCATGGTAAACCAAAGGAAATTGACCATAAAACCTGTTGATTATATTCTTCAATGGTACGGGAGGACCCGCGATTCCCGCTGGACCATGTTCAGAACCAACAATACGACGGGAGATTTAATACCCATGGAGTCCGGGAAAGGGATGGCTGAATACATGGTTAAGATAGAGGAGCTTAAAAAGAAAGGAATCTCTCAAAGAGAAATACTTTGGGGAGGCCCGCCGACTGACATTGAAAAGGGGCGGCTGGGAATCAGTGACTGAGAAAAGAATATTCATCACCCAATCCAACTACATCCCCTGGAAAGGATACTTTGACAGTATCAACCGGGTGGATGAATTTGTATTCTATGATGACGTTCAGTATACCCGCAGGGATTGGCGAAACCGGCAAAAGATAAAAACCGCCGATGGTCTCCAATGGTTGTCCATCCCGGTGTTGTCAAAAAACCACCATGAGAAAAGGATTTGTGACATTAGAATTAGGGACCAGCACTGGCAAAAAAAACACCTCAAAACCCTGCTCATCAATTACCAGAAAGCCCCCTTCTTTACTGAACTAAAGGACTTTGTGGTCGATTTGTACCAAAACATCGATTCAGCCAATTTATGTGAGATCAATTACTATTTTATAAAAAGGATTTGTGAATTCTTGGGGATTCAGCCTAAATTTAAATACTCTTTCGATTTTAAGCTTCCCCATGATAAAACAGAGAGGGTGATCGAACTGTGTAGGCAACTGCACGCATCACACCTGTTCAACAGTATCAAGGCAAGGGATGTATTGAATGAGAGCCTTATCAAGGAAGCCGGGATAAAAATCACATATATTGATTATTTGGGTTATCCAGAATATCCTCAGCTTTATCCGCCTTTCGAACACTATGTCAGTATTCTCGACCTGTTGTTTAATACAGGTAAACAGGCCAAAAAATATTTACTAAGTTTTAAACAGGATGGAGAATGAAAGAGATGGAAGAAATTAACTATTCAGTGGTGATACCAACCTATAACAGCACCGGCCACCTTATTAAACTTTTACAGAGGATAAACCAGGTTTTCCTGGAGGTGATCAAAGAGTCCTATGAGATAATATTTATTGATGACGGCTCGGAAAATCCTGAAACCTGGGAGACCTTAAAAAAACTTCAAAGGGGACAGGCCAATTTAACCATTATCCAATTGAGCAAAAACTTTGGCCAACATGCCGCAACCCTGTGCGGCATAAAAGAAGCCAAGGGTCGTTATATTGTTACCATGGACGATGATTTGCAGCACTATCCCGAAGATATCCCCCTCCTTTTGGAACAAAAGGATCATGATATTGTTATCGGCCGCTTTCAGAAAAAAAAGCATTCATTGTTTAAAAGGGTGACCAGCAGAATCAAAGGTTGGTTTGACCGTATCTTGATTGGTAAACCAAAATCAATCCGATTAACACCATTCCGGCTGCTTAAAACCAGCATTGCCAAGGGAATGTTATTAATAAAAACCCCCTACCCATTTATCCCGGCGCTCATGTTTCATATCTCCAAGGATATTGTCAATGTGGACGTCAGGCACGGGAAAAGCATGGCGGGCAAAAGCACCTACTCCCTTCTCAAGATGATCAGCATATTCAGCAACCTGCTGATAAACAACTCGGCATTTTTGCTGCGCCTCATCGGCGGTCTGGGAATCGGCGTTTCATCGATCAGCTTTTTGATTGGTATTTACCTGATTGTAAGAAAACTGGTTTTTAACCTGGGGGTAATCGGTTGGACATCCACCGTGGTATCTGTCCTTTTTATCGGCGGTTTGATCCTGTTTTCCATTGGTGTTATCGGTGAATACCTGATCCGCATTGTCCGCACCACAGAACAAAAGCCGACCTATTTTATTCGAGAAAAATCGGGACCAAAATGAATTATCTGTTCATCAGCGGCATGGGCAGGAGCGGGACTACACTTCTGGAAAAAATCCTGTGTAGCCATCCCCAGCTTTCAGTTCTCTCCCAGCCCTATCCATACCTTTTCTCATATGCCAAACAAGCATTTTTTGATTCAATAAATTACCCAAAGGTCCACTACCATATGGGGACACTCTTCAGGGAAACCCGGTACTCCAATAAAGATCTTGCCAGCTTTCTGGAGAGATATCAAGTTAATAAAGGGGATATTCTCTCCATTTTTAAGCAAATGGAGGAGTATGACGGCCAGTACCAAAAATTTCCAGACATCAAAAGTCGAATAAAAGACTTTAAGGATGGAAGCCTGGCCGATAGCGACAAATTTTTGGTGCATCGGTTAAAACATAGAGAAAAAACCGTCTATTGTGGTTCAAAGGAGACACATTGCGAGGAATTTTACCCGTTTTTTTTATCACAAGGCATTAAATGCATCAACATCATCCGGGATCCAAGGGATGTTATCGCCAGCTTTAATTATGGGGAGGGGGGGAAATTCGGGGGCCGGATACGACCCACCTTGTTTTATGCCAGGGTATGGCGAAAGAGCGTCTCTTTTGCCATATACCTTCAATCCAACGCCAATTTCCTATCCATCAAGTACGAAGACCTAACAGCAGATCCCTTTAAAACCCTGAGGACCATCACCCGGTTTATGAATATTGATCCATTCGGCCAGGGAGCGTTGAAGCAGGGAATATTTGACCAGAAGGGAGAACCCTGGCTCAGCAATTCATCCTTTAAGGAGAGTGGGGAGATTACAACAGCCTCGGTGGGAAAATTTAGACAGATCATGCCCGGAAATTTGATTCAATACATAGAAGCCACCACCTTCCCGGAAATGATCCACCTTGGCTATTCCCTGCAATTCCCAATCAGCGGATGCGCCTCAGCCTTGGGATCGTTTACCGAGCCGTTCCCCATTGCCAGGCCGGAATTTGAATCCCATTACAGCTCCTCCGCAGCAAATATAAACCAGGAACTGGAACGGATTAAAATGCTCCAGTCGAATGGAACTGGCGGTTCCACAATACCTGCTTGTTTTATTTTTATGGACACATATAGAGAACTGGCAAAGACATTACTTCGGGTGAGATAGCGTGAAATTACTCTATGAGATGAGAGCCTCAACTATCCTTTATTGGTTCCTCACATCCAATCCTTTGCAGGGGAAGTTTCTTC
>CBFDCH010000330.1:0-3977 GCA_965603235.1 uncultured bacterium
TGATGTTGAGGCGCTGATCATAACCACTTTTTTTCTAGGGAATATAGACAAGAGGCTGATACTTGCCATGCTGGAGTGGATTGAGATTAACCGGGAATGGATCAGTGGCTCAAGGTTGAAACGGATGGTAAGGGAGTTTGAAAAGAAGAATAGGGGAGAGAATATAACCGCCGAGGCTAATCTACTATTGGACCTGGTGAATGACCTGCCATCAGCTATTAATCAATATAAAGGGGATAGTGGTCAATTTAAAGAAATTTTAGTAGGATATCATAAAAAAGGAGTGGTGAGGCCTGTTCCCTTTAATCAAAATCAATTAATTCAATTATATTTTCGCAGTATTTTTGGCATCAATTCCCGGGCAGATATTTTTACTTATCTGCTTGGCGCCAAAGAACAAAATACAAACAGATTAGCCAAAGAAATTTATTATGATCAGAAAATTGTATACAGAATCCTTCAAAGTTGGGAACGGTCGGGGTTTGTCAGGAAAGAGGTGCAGAACAAACAGATTCTCTATTCACTTTACAAAGGGAGAGAAATGTTGGAATCAGTTGGTTTTGCGGATTTTCAGTATATTAACTGGTTAATGGTTTTTACAGTACTTCGAAAAATTTATAATATTATAACGAATCCTGAAGTATCCGATGATCCCTACTTGCTGTCCTCCCAAATTAGAATTATTTATCCAGAGCTTTTAAAGATTTCAAGAATTGTCGATCTTGAACTGGAGAATGAGGTGGTGTATCCCGGTGACGCTCTTTGGCATTACCTTCAGGATTTTTTATTAGAAATATTTAAAAAATTTTAAGTGCCATATCGGGGCAGGGGATGTTCGAAAAAAGGGGACAGGAGAGTTTTAGCCGCAAGCCGTAAGCCATAAGAATCTGTAGGGGCAATCCTTGCGGTTGCCCAGTTATTGAAATCATGGTAATCCGTTTAATCATGGAAATCATGGTTCGGAAAATGGGGGACAGGCGAGGAATTGATAGCAAATAGCAAATGTGGGAATTTGGCTGTCGGATGAGAGGGATGGGGATTATTTAGATTGACAATAAATTTTCAGTTGAATAGAATTTATTCATCATGAAAAATAAATTAAAAACATCCCAAATTAATTATTTTGTAATTTCTTTAACTGTTACTTTCCTGATCACCCTTATTTCCTGCGCCGGTTCATCACTATCCTTAAGAGTTCTGGTCCCGGCTGAAATTAACGTTAGTAAGGATATTAAACACATTGGAATTATCAATCGATCATTACCTGCAGATAATGAGAAGGTAATGAATCTGGTGGAGGGATTTATTTCCGGGGAGTCAATCATGGCAGATCGTATCGGCTCGAATAATTGTCTAAACGGACTGGCCGAAACGCTTAATAATTCGCCAAGATTTACCGCTGTGATCATTGCTGGTGAACACTTGAGAGGAACCGGAACCCGCAAATTCCCTTCTCGACTTTCCTGGAAAAGGGTAGAGCAAATATGTGATAAATATCGAGTTGATGGCTTGATTGCCCTGGAAATCTTTGATTCTAATATTTCCATAAAACGAAACAAAAAAATGATTACGAAACGGATCAAGAACAAAAAGACCAAGAAAAAAATCAAAGTCAAGGTACCTCAATATAATATGCGACTTTATATTGACGTGAATTCAGCATGGAAGGTATATGATCCTTCCCATCGTTCTATTATCGATGTAAGTACTTACACTGATCGTAAATCCTGGAGATCGAGGGGTAAAACCAAGAGTGAAGCACGTAGAGAGTTACCAACAAAGAGGCAGGCGATTAACGAGGCCGGTTATTTTGCCGGCCTGCAATACGGAGCTCGCGTTTCTCCCACCTGGATACAGGTTAATCGTTTTTATTATGTAAAGGGCTCTCCTGAAATCGAAGAAGCCCAAAGATATGTAAAGATTGGCGATTGGAAACAAGCCCAGCAAATCTGGAAAAAGATCCTGGAAAGTGATGATAAAAAAATGGCCGGGCGAGCAGCCTATAACCTGGCTTTTGCTGCGGAAATAAGGGGCGACTTTGAACCTGCATACCAATGGGCGAAAATGTCTTATTCCAGATATGGAAATAAAAAGGCCTTTCACTTTATGGAAGTCATCAAAAACCGAATGGCGGAAAAAAAACAACTTGAAGAACAACTAGAAGATAAATGAGAGAGGTTACCATGAAGACTATATTTGTATCATTTTTTTTGATATGGCTCAGCCTTTTCATTTTTGGTGAAAAAATTGCAGTATTTTCCGAACCCATAACCCCCAATCAGATCCTGTTAGACATGGAGCAAATCTATGTAGTGGATTTCCCACATATTTATATCTATTCAGTAAAAGATTACACCCTTAAAATGAAATTGGGAGAGAGGGGAGAGGGCCCCCGGCAATTTATATACAACAGAGGCAGCCTGGTGAATAAGACAGATTCTTTTACGATTAATGTCCAAGTGAATCATATCATTGCTTCCAGTCAAAGAAAGGTTGTCTTCTACACAAAAGATGGCAAATATCAAAAGGAAATAATGACAGAACATCGCCATGACTATCAGTTTTCTCCGTTAGGGGAAAAATTTATGGCACTTACACAAAGAAGAGGAGAAGACGGTATTTTTTATGTGTTGTTAAATATTCACAATGCTGAACTGAAGCAGGAAAAGGAAATTTTTAAATTTATACGATTTTCCCAACCTCCAACCGGCGATCTTAATGTTATAAACGATAGGGGGATTATTTACGCCATTTACCAGAACAAGATATTTGTGACAGCAGTGGGAAGAAAAGGGTCTATTCTTGATGTTTTGAATTCAAATGGGAAAAAACTGTACTCCCTAACCTACCAATATGAGGATCTGAAAGTAACGGAGGATCACAAACAACAATACTTAAAATATTACAAATCAGGGCCGCTAAAGGCAATATGGGATAGATTTAAGAAACAGATAAAATTTCCCACCTATTTCCCGGGGGTAAGAAACTTTAATATAGCGGATGGTAAGATTTATATCCTGACCTTCAAGAGGAGAAAGGGGGAAAGTGAATTTATCGTCTTTAACCTTAAGGGGGTTTTTTTAGAGAAAGTTTGGCTTCCTTTAGTAGAAAATGATATCTATTACTATCCCTATACTGTCAGTAACGGAAAACTCTACCAGCTTATTGATAATTCTGACGAAGAACAGTGGGAATTGCATGCATCTCTTATCGAATAGGTGTTGTCCGGGATTAAATTTATAGAAGATAGAAGATAGCAGATAGAAGATGTGGGAAGTTAATCAACAAATAGTAGATAGAAGATAGGGAAAACTTTGGGGATTGTCCCTTTTTTACATACTTACAGGCACCAATCCCTTAAATGAAAGTTACAATCGCAATAAGTAGCTGGCTTTAAAGAAGAAATTACGCCGGTAGTTAGTAAAATTACCCTGGTCAAAAATCCAGCGATCCGTTTGCCATTGCCGCCGGTCGTACAGGCCGCCATATCCCAGGTGGAGGACAGTGCCGGGGATCAGGGTAAAAGAGGCCAGAAAGTCAGTCAACAGCTTCTCTTGAAAATCGTTGTATTGAATGATGGCTCTCAGGAAAAAGTATTTATTGAATTGATAGGTGGTGCGGGAGAAAAAGATATTGACATCGTAGAGGGTTTCCCCCTCTTTGGATAGGCCGGTATGAGAGTAACTGAAGTTTTGATTCAGGTTTTTATTGGGCTGTAAAGTAATGCCAAATCCAGCGCTGACACCACTTCCCTTGAAGGAAGGATTTGCCTGGTAATAAATTCCCTCCCGGACATTAAGATGACTGCTCAAGCGCAGCCATTTGGTCAATTGAACACTTCCATTCATACCAAAATTCAGCAGCCCAAAGGTTTCCTGGTTCCAGCTTTCGCTGCTGTGAATAAAGGATATTCCCAGGTAACCCTGCCTGGTGAAATTAATATTAACTCCCAGGTTCACATAAGTGTCATCCATGCC
>CBFDCH010000331.1:0-3976 GCA_965603235.1 uncultured bacterium
TGTCTAAAAAAGAGAAGAAAAAGGAACAAGGTGTATCGAGGCGGGAATTTCTTAAGATCAGTGGTGCTGTGGCTGCTGGTGTTTAGGTAGGGGCAGTGGCAGGAGCCGGGCTGGCAGCCGGTAATGATCCGGCTACAATGACAGGCTGGCAACACCTGGGTGAAAACACCCAGTTTGTGGATCGCAAACCATATGAAATAGATGGACTGCCCTATGAGACTGTGGGTAAAACCAGGCGGCCGGATGAGGTGGAATCCGTTTTTGGGCGGCAGCGCCTGCAGATGAAGGCATTAAGGGGAGGCATGAAGCCTCCAGAACAGGCGAAAGAAGAAAAAACGCCTGAAAAAGGTCAAGGTGGGCCGCCTGAGGGCGTGAAGGAAGTAACGGCCAGCCCACAACCGCGCCGGCGAAGCGGTCCCGGCATGATGGAAAGAAAATTTCCTCACATGGAGAGCTTTACTGATCCATTGCTAAGTTATTATAAGAAATTTCCCAATATTTATGAGCTCGATAAATTGCGTATGGAATCAATTATGCCAAAAAAGATGGCAGACAGACGCAAGTATGGGGATTTTTATAAATTGATAGATGCCTGGTCCTCGTCATGGGGGACATCAGAGCGGATTACCGAGCCACCTGAAGTGTCGGATTTTAAGATTGGCAGGCGCCGAAAATTGGGCAAGGCTACGCCCTTTAAAAGCCCCAAACTGGCCTCTGAACTAATAAAAAAAGTAGCCCATCACTTTGGCGCCACCATGGTGGGCATCACCAAGTTGAATCCCGACTGGTGTTATAATTTCGGATTGCGGGGCTCAACGGAAAGGGGTACTTACAAAGTGCCCGATCACTGGAAATATGTGATTGCATTTGGAGTTCCCCACCAATGGGAACAGGTGCAGTCCAATCCCAATTGTGGCACCAGCTTTGATGCCTATGCGAGGGCAACTCTTGCGGCCCAGCGTCTGGAAAATTTTATCAAGCAGCTCGGGTATCCGGCCCGCAGGCACTCCCCCATGGACGGCTATGACCTGATTGCGGTACCTATTTTGGTAGAAGCCGGCTTGGGTCAGCAGGGACGCCATGGGATTGTAATTACACCTGAAACCGGCTCCAATTTTCGTTCTGCGTTCGTGACAACCAATTTACCCATGGAAATAGATAAACCGATTGATTTTGGCGTCAATGAATTTTGCAGCCATTGCAAAATTTGTGCTGAGATATGTCCTTCTGAATCCATCAGTTTTGGTCCGGACAATAAAAAAATGACCACCCGGGGCTACCGACACTGGGAAATTAATCAAACATCCTGCTACAATTTCTGGATGCAAAGCATGGGAGGCATGGGCTGCCGGCTGTGCCTGATTGCCTGCCCCTACAGCCGCAAGGCCAATTGGGCCCATACACTGGCCCGGTCACTCGACACAAAGGATCCCACCGGTATAGTAAATAGGGGGCTGACCTGGATGCAAAAAACATTTTTTAAAGCTCCCAAGGCGTCCGAATACCTGCCGCCACCTGACGGCCGTTTTGCCAACTTCCGCGAACCACCCGAATGGCTGGATGTTCAAAAGTACCTGGATATCAAAGTGCTGGATCCCACCAAAGGAGAATGATCAGATGATTGACAAACTGGTAATTTTTTCATTTATAGTTGGCGCCATGTCCGGTCTGGTAATTCTGGCTGCCATTGCCTGGGCCAAAGATCTTGGTTTGAAAATGACCTGGTGGAAATGGCTGTTGGCTGCACTGTGGTATCTGTTGCTCAATTTTTTCATTTTCCTCGATTTTACCTTTATCGGTGAAGGAGAAGGGAGTGCCGGCCTGAAGCTGTTGTTGTTTCAGGGTGTTATTATGGTCATCCTTGGCGTGGGCCTGGTACGGCTGCTGTGGGCTGGCCGCATCAAAGAATCTGAAAAACAATAACAATATAACCGTACTGTATATTTAGCCCCTTAACTTTCTATTTGAGACTATTTTTATTATAATCTAGGCATAAATGACCGTGTCAGCCCGCGCCCAATTAATTGTCGGTATATGTGTATTGGTGGGTCTTATTCTTTTTGTTTTTTCACCCTCGCTGAACAACGGTTTTACCAATTGGGATGATCCGGCATATATCACAGAAAACACTGATGTCCAGACCCTGTCCTGGAAAAATGTGCGTGGTTTTTTTCTAAAATCCTATGTGGGAATGGGAGGCTATACCCCTCTTGTTCTGATTTCCTATGCCTTGGAATACCATTTTTATGGCGCCAACGCGGGTGTTTTCCACAGACATAACCTGATTCTTCATATATTCAATTGTCTTCTGGTATTTTTGTTGATTTACCTCCTCTGCGGTGATCCCCTGGTTTGCCTGATTACGGCACTCTTGTTTGCCATCCATCCCCTTCAGGTTGAGCCAGTGGCCTGGATTCAAGGGAGAAAAGACCTGTTGTTCTCGTTTTTTTATCTAATTTCCATCATTTTTTATGTTTTTTATCGGAAAAATGGCAAAAAGAGGCGATATTTTTACTATTCTCTCTTGTTCTTTACTCTTTCCCTCTTTTCCAAAACCCTGGCTGTGTCACTCCCCTTTGTGCTGCTGGCTTTCGATTATTATCTGGGTACAGGTATTAATAAAAAAATGTTGAAAAATAAGCTTCCCTATCTGATTTTAGCCCTGATTTTTATCTTTTTCGCGATATTTTCAGTCACTTCCGCTGATTTCTCCTCGTTTGATTTTAATAAAAACATCTTCCATAACCTCTTTTTATTATTTTATGCCATTGTTTTTTATATCAATCAGGCCATTCTACCGCTGCAGTTGTCTGCTAGATATTCAACCGCTATTCCAGCGATTTTTCCAGCCCTGCTCCTGTCGCTGGCCCTATTTTCAGCCATTGCCTTTACTTTTTCCCGAATCCAGCGAAAATTACCCAAAGAGTCCATTTTTTCTCTCCTTTTTTTCTGTCTGGCCCTTTTGCCCACAATGGCCTTCTATTTAATTGGCAAACCCTATGCGGACCGTTACATGTACATCCCGTTGATAGGAATGTTTTTTCTGGCGGCCACCTGGGTGGCCAAAGCAGTGACCATTGGCACTCACTCTTTTAAAACAATAAAAACACCCCTTTTGGTAACCCTGGTGGTTGTGCTGGTTGGTTTTGGCATCATCAGCAGGCAGCGAATAGATGTCTGGCAAAACAGCATCTCCCTATGGAGTGATGTGATCAAGCATGATTCCCGGTCCAGTACCGCCTATTTGAACAGGGGCGAGGCGTATTTGGCGGAAGGGAGAATAGAGCTGGCTTTTGCTGATTTACAAAAGGCCCTGGTCATCAATGCCAATAATCCAAATATTTACAACAATTTGGGTTTAATTTATTTTAAAAACAAAAAATATCAGGAAGCGCTGAAATGTTATAACCGGGCCCTACAAATAAACCCACAATTCTTCAGAGTGTTTTGGAACCGGGGCAATTTATGGGGCAGGATGGGATTTTATCAAAGGGCTATTGCTGACTTCAGTCAGGCTTTGAAATTGATGCCCGGGCAAATCACCCTGCTCTACTATCGGGGAATTACATATAAAAGGATTGGCGATTTTAATCTGGCAATCGCTGACTTCGATACGATTTTGGGGCTGAATCCCAGATATTGGAAAGCCTATCTGGAGCGGGGACTGGTTTATGCAGCGCAGGGAAAATATAATCCGGCAGTCAGGGATTTGAAAATAACAATCCAATTGCAGCCAGCGCGCATAAAACCGTATGAAATCTTAAGGAATCTATATCAAGAAATGGGCAAAGATGAAGAAGCCAAGCGGATGACTCAAAAGATTCGTGTGGTAAAGGCGAGGAATCCCGGCCGATCCCAATGATTTGTTTAAATATAGAATTTTTCCGCTGCTGCTGAATTGATAACTCATTGTGGGTATGATAGAGTAAAACGGGGTCTGAAAATCAACCATACTGGTAGTATTTCATGAAACACA
>CBFDCH010000332.1:0-3971 GCA_965603235.1 uncultured bacterium
TTAAAAGTGGTACAATAAATGGGGGCAGGTCATGTTTCCGTAGGCCCAACTACCGGATCAACCATTAACACTGCAAGAATTTCGGGATTATACTGATTCCCACCGAAATGGATCAGCCAATTTTTACTGGGTGGATGCCAAGGTGATTGAAGAATTAAAACCAAGAAATTAAAGATTCGATTCCGGTTCACTCATGCCCGAGGGAATCAATCGGGTTGATCATTGCGGCTTTAATAGTCAAATAACTGACAGTTATAATGGCAATGATTATTGTCAGAAATGTGGCGAATACAAATATGGAAATTCCAATATTGACCCGGAAGGCATACCCCTGTAACCATTGACGTATGATCATATAAGAAACCGGCCAGGCAATCACATTGGCCAGAATCACCCACTTTAGAAATTCTTTTGAGAGCAGGAGAAATATATTAATTTCTGATGCCCCCATGACCTTTCGGATTCCTATCTCTTTGAACCGCTGCTCTGCAGCATAAGAGGCCAGTCCCAGCAAGCCCAGACAGGCAACGATAATGGCCAGAATCGAAAACGAGCTGAAAATAACTCCCATCCGCTTTTCGGTATCATAATCCCGGGCAAACACATCATCAAAAAAGGTATATTCGAATGGATAATCCGACACAATCTTACCAAAGACACCTTTTGCAAAATCGATGGTGGCGGGTATATCCTCCCCTTTTATCTTGATTGAAATATATGAAAATCTCGTTGGATTTAGATAAATATAAAGTGGATCAATGGGACGATGAAGAGAATGAAGGTGAAAGTCTTTCATGACCCCCACAATCTTCCCCACTTTCCCATCCCATAAATAAAATTCTTGCCCGATGGGATTTTCCCACCGGGCGGCTTTCACTGCCGCTTCATTAACCAGAAAAGCACCGTTGGCATCGGAGGGAAAATCTTTTGAGAAATTTCTCCCTGCAACCAGTTTGATGTCAAAAAGATCCAGGAAATCATAATCCGCCATATTATAATAGATGTGAAAACCCTTATCCGGCAGTCTGCCGGGCCAATTGGCATTGCTGTGATAGCTGATGTTGTTGGGCAAACGACTAGACGTTGACACTGCCATAATATCGGTATGCCGCTTCAACTCCGTTTTAATTGACTCAATATTTTGTCTGATCGCACCTTCCTGAACCTTTATTACAAGGATTTGATCCCTGCAGTAGCCCATATCTCGGTTTTTCACAAAATTGAATTGGGCTTTTATTATAAAGGTAAATGTCAGAAAAATGATGGTAATGGCAAACTGTGCCAGAACCAGGACATTTCGAAACGGCGAGATTCTTGAGGCCCTGGCGGTGGTACTGCTGAGAATGGTTGCCAGTTTAAAACCGGAAATTCGAAAAGCCGGATAAATTCCTGATAAAAAACCGATGATCAGGACAATGGCCAGTAAGCTGATAAAAATCTGGGGAGAGGTCACAGGATTGAAACTGAGGCTCCTTCCCACTAGCCGGTTAAAGGAGGGTAAAGCCAATTGGACAATAATAAAAGAAAATATCATTGCCAGAAAAGTCATGGTCACCGATTCCCCCAGAAACTGCTTGACCAGTTGCTTCCGGCGGGCGCCAACCACCTTCCGAATCCCAACTTCCATTCTCCGTTTTGTTGCCCGGGCGGTGGCCAGGTTCATATAGTTGATACAGGCAATCAGAAGGAAAAGGAACGCCAGGGATGAGAACAGGATAATGTTGGTAATATCATTGTTCTTTTCGATCTCCTGATTACGATGGGAGAAAAGATGAATAGATGTCAGGGGTTGTATAGTGACCCTTTCCTTCTGTGCATCGGGGACATCATAATGCTGATACACATACTTTTCCAGGAAGCCGGGACACTTCTCTTCCAGTGCTTTGTAATCTCCCCCATCCTGCATCATAAAATAGGTATAAGTAAAATTGGCTCCCCAGTTGGTGATTTTCATACCGGTGATTTTAAATAATGTTTCGTAAGGAACAATCATATTCATGATAAAATGGGAATTAGCGGAAATATCGGCAAAAACTCCGGTGACAACAAAGTCATTTCCCCCAAAAATATCAACCTCCTTCCCGATAGGGTCATCATCACCAAAATATTTTTTTGCCGTACTTTCAGACATTAATATGGAGAATGGATCATTCATAGCGGTTTTCGGATCCCCCTTTAGCAAAGGGAAGGAAAACATATCAAAAATTCCCGGATCTGCCCAATATAATTTTTCTTCAAGAAAACGTTCATTCCCATGCTTGATTAAAGTATGATTACTTCTGTGAAGCCTTGCATATGAAACCACTTCGGGAAATTCGGTTTTTAGTGCAGGTGCCAGGGGGGAAGGGGTCACGGCGGTTTTCAAATAAACCGTTGACTCACTGGTGGGTTTTTCCCTGACCATTCTGTAGATACGACCGGCATTTTCATGGTACCGGTCAAAGCTTAGTTCAAACTGGATATACAATGCTATTAATATGAATGCCGCCAGACCGGTGGCCAGGCCGAATATGGTAATAAAAGAATATCCTTTATTTTTTACAATATTGCGGTATGATACCTTAAGATAATTTGCAAACATGGTTGTACTCCATTTAATTTGATTTATCAAATACAAGGGGATCAGCCTCATTATTTGGGACCAATACCACAGCATGGCGCGGCTAACACCCTCGGTTTTGGCAGTTTCTATATATATTTCTTCAAAATCTCCAATTAAGGAATCATCATCGGAGTCCTCCAAAAGGACCTTTAAAAACCAGAAGCCCAATTGGGATAACTTTCTTTGTTCGGTCATTACTCTTTTTCCATCACCGGAGATTGAATTTCAGGAAATGACTGCCACATCTGATCATTGACCCACTTAATTTCCGCCAGTGCTGCCATTCCCTCACCGGTGATATGATAATAACGTTTACTGAAACCACGCCGCTCCTCGGTAATTTCTCCGGTTCTCTGTTCCAGTAATCCCTTTTTGACAAGGCGCTCAAGGGGGAAATAAACCCCTCCGAGAGAGAGATTCTTCCCGGTAATGGATCGAATCAGCTGAAAGATGCTTTTCCCATACGCATCATCGGCCAACTTAATGACCGACAGCAAAATTAGCTCCTCCAATTTGGTTAGCATATTCATCCGTTTCACCTCATCTCTATCATTCTAAATTTTAGAACTCATCATATAGAATAAACGTGATATAGCAAAAAAGGTTTCATATTTTTTTTAGGAAAGGAATCAGGTCTATACTATCGTCCCCCCATCACTAACGAATAAATCCGGTTTGCGCGAGCGGATTATCCCCTCTCCCGTGCCCCGGAGTGAGCGAAGAAAGTCTGAGCGAATGAGGACCGGAGGCGGAAATTGCGCACAATTTTCGGCGTTAGGGAAGGGGATGTACGCGGGAGCAAACCACACCTCACTCTGAGAGTATGAAAATATTAGGCCCGGATCAATATAATTCCAGCAGTATATTTTTCAGGTATTTAACCTGGTCTCTAAGGACTGCAGCACCCTTAAAATCAAGATTTTGTGCGCTGGATTTCATCTCTTTGGTGAGTTTATCAATCTCTTTATTCAAGGCTTCCTTGTTTTTAAAATTAACCTCCAATTCCTCTTCACTCTTCTTGATCCAATAATCGTCATCGTAGAAGTCCTTTATGCCCTTCTTTATGGAGACGGGAACAATCTGATGCTGATGATTGTAGCTGACCTGGAATTTGCGGCGCCGCTCAGATTCGGAAATGGCCTTTATTATAGAATCGGTTTTCTCTTTGATATAGAGTATCACACGGCCATCTTCGTGGCGGGATGCCCGGCCAAAGGTCTGAATCAGGGAGGTTTCAGTTCTCAGAAAACCCTCCCGGTCTGCATCCATGATTATCACCAATGCTACTTCGGGCAAGTCAAGGCCCTCTCGCAACAAATTAATGCCAACCAGCACATCAATATCCCCTTTGCGCAATTTCTGGATTATC
>CBFDCH010000333.1:0-3946 GCA_965603235.1 uncultured bacterium
CCTGCGTCACGATTAAAAATAAAACTCAGTTCATAATTCGGCCCTTTTGTAATACAATATTCAAGAGGCCAGTGAAAAGGCCATCAAACCGAGAAAAGATATTCCGATTTAGAATATATTTGAGTCCTGACAGAAATTAAATCCTGATTTTTCTGGCATAATCCTGCACTTCCTTCATAACCCGCATAAAGTTGCCACCCCAGATCTTACGTATTTGCTCTTCAGTATAACCGCGCTTCACCAATTCTTTGGTAACAGTGGCAAGCTCGCTCACATCCATACAATCTGCCAATCCGCCGCCGCCATCAAAATCTGTACCAATACCAATATGATCGATTCCAATCAGGTTAACAATATGATCGATATGATCAACCGCATGCGCAACCGTAGCCCGTTTGGGTGGATATTTTTTATCGATTTCTCGCCGTTCGGCATAATACTTATCCCTTTCATCGGGAACCTTGCCCCTATCCTTATATTTCTCAGCAAGCTCATTCAATGCCTTTTCCCGCTGCGGATCCTGAGCTATATCCTTATTAATAAAGGAGCTGAGCAGGCAAAGCTGGTTGACGCCTTTATTTCCAGCTAATTTTTTAAGCATATCGTCGGTCATGTTTCGGGAAGTGTCGCTTAATGCCCTGGCACAGGAATGAGAAGCAACAATTGGAGATTTGGATACCTTGATGACATCATAAAAAGTTTCATCCGAAACATGGGAAACATCCACAATAATCCCCAAACGGTTCATTTCTGCGACTACCTTTTCTCCCACCTTACTTAAGCCATCATGTTCCGGTTTGTCGGTACATGAATCGCAGATCTCATTGGTTTTTCCATGACAGAGGCCACTTAATCTGAGTCCATAGTCAAAGTACTTTTTTACATGGCTCAAATCAACTCCCATGGTATATCCGTTTTCCATGCCGATATAGATGGCCCGTTTGCCCGCTTTTTCTATTCTATAAGCGTCTTCCGGAGTTAAGGCCAATTCGACCAACTCAGGATGAGCCTTTACCACTTCAAGAATGTCGGTAAAATCTTTTTCCGCCTTGGCAGTGGATTTTTTAAAATCCTCGGGAGTTCTGTTTCCCTGTGATAAAAATACTGCATAACAAATGGCATCTAAACCGCCCAGTTTCATGCGAGGGAAATCGACCTGGCCGCCACCTTGATTTCTGTCATTTAGTTTGGCTATATGAAATCCGTTCGCTCTTGATACAGGAGTATCCACGTGGGTATCAACAGTTAACACCCGTTCATGAATATCAGCGGTTTTTGGCCCGCATGTTGCCAGAAAAAGGATTGTAATAACAATAATTGGTAACAACTGATAATATCGTTTCATTTTTTCAATGTCTCCTTGGTAACATTCTATATCATGTTCAATATATTTTCCAACAATGATTTTCTCTGGACACATTAAGGGGGATGGGATTTTAAAACAAAAGTTTTCGGGTCAGGCCGGTCATGTGGCAGGCGAATCCGAACGAATACTCCAATTCTTGGGGGATATGTTAATGATGACAATCGGGGCGAAGGGAGAATTTCTGGTTCTACTCTTATTGTGATTGTAATTCTATTCAGCCTTGTCTATAGTAGATACCAAAACCTGGTTCTGGATAATCCCAGGTGACTGCCTTTAAAGGACATATAACCATGCAGGAACCACATTCAAGGCAGCCTGTGTGATCAACAATTAATTTGCCCGACTCAGGCTCGATAGCGAAGAGATTTGCTGGGCAGGCTTTTATACAAATCCTGGTCTCGCAATCCTTACAGGCATCCTCGTCCAGTTTAATATGGCTATCTTTATGATGTTTGATGGAGCACAGAGCTACTTTTTCTTCTATTTTCATGATCTCATTCGAAAAAACTGCCACATGTCCTTGAAACCTTGCCATCCCAGGATTTTAAATACCAATTTCTTAAATGCATTTCCCGGGGATATGCTTTGGCCTTCAGAATTCACCAGGAACATCTCCTGAGTCAGTTGAATCATACGATGCGGATAGTGGTTGTATATACGTTTTTTGGCCAACAGATCAGGTGCATTTTTATATGCTTTCATCTGTTTCATGATGAAACTCTTCTTCAGTGCTTGCTGGTAGTGAGTCAGGCAAGCTGCGCGACTCAGATTCGCTTTCTTGGCCGCTACAATGCTCCTTCCAGCCAATACACCTGAGGCTAAAGCCAGATCCATACCGCGGAGGGTGTTACCGGTATTCAGTACAAAGCCCGCCGCATCACCCACCAGGAGCAAACCCGGTATGCCTGGTTTAGGCAGGTTGAAAAAACCACCTTCTGGTATAAGATGAGCCCCATATTCAATCGTCTTACCGCCGGCAAGCAGAGGCGCAACATCTGGACGTGTTTTAAAGGTTTCCAAAAGTCGCCAGATCTCAGTATCAGACTTCCAGTCTGAAAGAGCCTCTAAATGAACCACAATCCCCAGAGACAGGCTATGGGAATTGGTGTAAATAAAACCGCCGCCTGTAAGGCCTTGAGTAATCCTGCCAATAAATAATCTGCTGGCCCCTTGACCAGAAGGGAGGTTGAAACGATCTTCGATGCAGGAGCTCTCAAGCTGAATGATCTCTTTTATTCCCACTCCGTACAATCGAGGAGGACGTTTAGCTCTCAGGTCGGCTTTCTCTGCCAAAAAGGACAGAACTCCATCAGCAGCTACTACCGTCCGGGAACGCATCTCTTCGGAACCTATCTTTACACCAACCACTTCCCCACTTTCAAATACCAGTTCATCAACTTTTTGCTGGGGAAGTACCATAGCCTCCTTCTCGGATACTTTTTCAGCCAGGTGTTTACACAAAGGGCTTAACAACACAGTCACAGAATTTGGCGTTTCCTTTGTTTCGCCATGATCCAAACGCAAGCAAATGCTGGAAGTGTCATCGGTTAAGACTATTGATTCTGAAATCACCGGCCGTTCAAAGGGTGCGTTTTTCAAGAAGTCGCCACAAAGCTCGCCAACAGGTTCCAAATATAATCGCCCGCCTGAGAGGCTTTTAGATCCAGCGATATCACCCCTCTCCATAACTGCAACTTGCAGGCCGGCACTGGCTGCTTCAAAGGCACATGCCAAACCGGCCAAGCCCGCGCCCACTACAATGACATCAAGTTCGTCACTATTACTCATGATCTTAATTTTTACCAATGCGGGATTTCAAAGCATCTGATAGAGCTGGTATCACCTCAAGAGCATCGCCCACCAATCCATAATCCACATTTTGGAAAATGGTGGCATCAGGATCCTTGTTAATGGCCACTGCCACTTTTGAGGTATTCATTCCCAGTACATGATGAATGGCGCCGGAAATTCCGCAGGCAATGTAAAGCTCGGGAGAAATAGTCCTGCCGCTCTTTCCCACTTGTTCGTCATGGGATCTCCAGCCTGAATCAACTACAGCCCTGGATGCACCCACAGCTGCATCCAAAACCTGGGCAAGCTCTTCCAACAGCTTAAAATTTTCAGCAGAGCCCATGCCTCTGCCTCCTGCCACCACCCGAACGGCCTCGGACAGATCCTTGTTGCCGGATGAAGTACTCTTCCGGTCAACTACCTTAAGACCCAAACTCACAGGTAGAGTGATAGAAATGGTATTCACCTTACCAGAGCTGGAAAGATTCTCTGGAGTAGAAAAAATTCCAGGTCTCACCGTAAATAAAGCAGGTTGCTTTAACAAGACAACTTCTTCGTAGGCCTTACCTCCATACACAGGCCTCCGGGCTGCCAATTCAGATCCCTCCCACCAGACATTCACACAGGAGCTTGCATATCCACACTCACAACGCATGGCAAGACGCGGCATGAGTTCCAATCCGCAAGCACTCGCACTGACAAGAATAGCCCTGGGCCGCCCCCTGGATTCAATCAGCTGCCAGAGGGCATGGAGGTGCCTTGTTGATTCGTAAGGTTCAAGGCCAGGTT
>CBFDCH010000334.1:0-3941 GCA_965603235.1 uncultured bacterium
GGGGAAATGGAAAGAGTATTTTGAAGACGGTAAAATAAAATTGGAGAGTGAATTTAATCTTGGTTTAAAGTCCGGAAAATGGACCGAATGGTATGAGAACAGAAAGAAAATGTATGAGAAAGAGTTTTACGAGGACCAGCCCAACGGACAATGGATGGAATGGCACGAAAATGGCAAACTTAGGAGTAAAACCAGTTACAACAAGGGAGAAAAACGGGGCAGATGGTCCGAATGGCTGGAGGATGGTCGTCTGAGAATCAATACCGTCTATTTTGACAGCGGTATAAAAAAACATGAGGATGAATTTCAATACGAGGAAAGTTCAACAGCGAGCACTAATTTTACCTCACAAAAAAAACGACAGGAGTGGTATCAGGACGGTACACCCAAATTGGTTGTTACGTTTGTGAACAACCAGAGACATGGCCCTTTTAGTGAATGGTATGCCAATGGCAACCAGAAGATTGAATGTACCTATGTCGATGGCAAGATAGACGGCATGTACCGGGACTGGTTTGAAAACGGCAATCAGCGGCTGGAATCGGAAATGAGAGCAGGATTGAAGCACGGCCGCACCACCCGCTGGAATGAGCAGGGCATAAGACAATGGATTCAAGAATTTGTTGATGGCCGCTATGTGCGTAATATTCAGGTGGTTGAATAGCCGGCTGAATCCCCTTTATTCCTGAGAAATTTGGATTTTGGTTAAAAATCCATCACCCCTGTCTTCAAAAAAATTCAGAGGATTGCCCCAGGAACTCATACTACTGCCGCCAATATATATTTCTCCGGCATTGTTGATGACAATTCCATAACCAAAATCATCCTCATTGCCTCCCATGAAGGTATTCCAGAGCAACTGGCCATCACTATTGATTTTAGCGGCAAACGCGTCAGCTCCGTCATGAAACTGAAAAACAGGATCCCCCCAGGATTTCACGCCATCGCCCACAACATAGATATTATTCCCTGCATCAATCGTGATGGCGCGGCAGCGGTTATCCTGCTGTAAACCAATCGGTATTGACCACAGGAATTCACCATTAACAGTCATTTTGGCCACAGAACTCAGATAAACCGATTCCAAGCCACCGCCAACTACCTGATAATGTTTATCATTCACTGCCATCAACAGATTATTGTCCTGGTCACAAACAATATCCCAGATTTCTTCAAAACCGCCGTTATCAAAAAATGTGTTCCACGCCAGGTTGCCGTTGGTGTTGAGGCGGGCCACGAAACCATCATTTCCTGAGGTGCCATTAATGGGATTCCCCCAGGTGGTCTCACCCTGACCGCCAACATATATATTGTTTTGATCATCCACGGTCACAGCGATACAAATATCCTCCTGGATTGAACCGAGAAAAGTGCTCCATTGAACGATACCATTTGTGTCCAGTTTGGCAATAAATCCATCACGAAGTCCGGCATGAGGCCGTATAGGAGTTCCCCAGCTTGCTTTACTTGAACCGGTCAACAAAAGATTCCCATCCCGGTCCAGAGCCAGGTCATTTCCCAGGTCTTCATCGCCAGATCCCAGGAATGTATTCCACAATATTTGCCCGTTAACATTCAATTTAACCACACAGGCATCCAGCCCGGAATTGGGTAGTACTGGATTGCCCCAATTGGCTGTACCGGTTCCCGCCAGGAAGATATTATCATTCTGATCAACCAACAGGACGGTACATTGGTCTTCACCGGCCCCGCCAAAGAATGTATGCCAGACTAGCCTGCCAAAAGTATCAAATTTGGCTATAAATACATCATTCTCACCATCACCTTGGTGTGGAATGACAGGCGTGCCCCAGCCTTCGGCACTTATGCCAGCTACCAGAATATTGCCCTGAGTGTCCAAAGCTACTGCAAGAACACCATCTAGTCCGCTGCCACCAAAAAAGGTTAGCCATGTATGCCGCAAAAGTGTATTCTCCTCCACTGGTTTACAGCCAGGACCTGCGACCCAGATGGAGATAAAAAAAAGAAATCCAACTAAGAAAATGCTTTTAGACTTAATTTTTCCCATAATTTATTCCTTTGTCACTTGATTTTATTTTACCAGAATTATAGTAAAGCCACCACCAGGCACTGAGAATAAATTCAAATTCATCCACAAATTTGCAGCAATTTGCTTTCCAGCCGGGGACCCATATTGTGATCCATAAAGTGGACACTATGGCCACAAAAAACCTCTTCTAGAAACAATACATTGAGAAATTTGAAAAAAAGAACCGGATAGCCTAGAATTAACCAGGACAAAATCTTTGCTCATAAGCCAGACAACGGGAGGTGTAACATGAGTAAAAAATGGTCGTTAATACTACTATTACTGTTTCTGTATAGTTGTGCGCCAGTGGTGCTCGGACCACCGGAAGTGGACCTGTTGCCCTTTGAAAAAATCGGAATAATCTCATTTTCAGTCGAAAATGCCCGGGGCCAGCTGGATGAGATCGCCAGCCAGTTTTTTCTGGAAGAACTCACCCGTTATCAGAGGGACATCCAGGTGATTGAACTCGGAACTTTAGAGAAGGTTCTGGCAAAAATCGGCAAGGAAAATTTGGATCAGGAAGCCCTCCGCAAAATTGGTGAAACGTTTGGAGTAAGGTCTCTTTTTTTTGGAAGAATTGTAATTTCGGATGTGAAACCAAAAATTGATATCGGGGCTCTAATCCGCAGCATGCGGGTACGGGCCAGTTTTACCATGGCAGCGTCCTGCCGCCTATACCGAACCAAAAGCGGTGCCACCGCCTGGACAGATTCAGCACTGCGAAAAGGTACCCTGGCCTACGTTCACATCGGTAAAAACCTGGTTCCCTATTTTGATATCCGCGACCAGGATGAAACCTACAAGGATTTTGTCCGTAGCCTCATCCACCGCCTGACCCGCGACTTCCGCCCCTCCAGGCACCGGGGTCGGTAACAAGCGAATTCCAGGTATTGGTCAAGAAGGGATTTTATACGACCGGCCCTTTTTGGCGGGTCGCAGAGATCACATATTTAATCAGGAAAATCAAGGCGGTTACATTGATTATCACAATGGAGGCATTCAAGATATCGGCGCAACTCCATATCAGCTCCGGCTCAAAAAAGCCAAGGGAGATGACACCACAAAAGAGCCAGCGGAATGTTTTTCTAACCCGGTCACCCCATACATAGGCAAAACACTGCTCACCATAAAAACACCAGGCAATCAGGGTGGAATAACCAAACAGGAATGAGGCCAAAAAGATAAAAAAATTACCACTTCTGCCAAAACTTTCGGCAAAGGCAGCAGTTGTCAGTGCAGTGCTGGTCTCCCCCAGACTCCACACCCCGGTTGCGATAATAATAAATGCCGTTAATGTTCCCACTACCGTATCAATAAATACACCAAACATGGCAATCAAGCTCTGCTTGACCGGCTGGTCTGTTCTTGCCGTACTAAACATGATGGCCGAACTGCCTGTACCCGCTTCATTGGAATAAAAACCCCGGGCCACACCATAGCGGATGGTTAACAACACAGTGGTTCCAGAAAAACCGCCCACAGCTCCGGCAGGGGTAAAAGCATTCTCAAAAATCAAGGCAAACACCCCGGTAAACGCATGACTGAATTTAACTAAAATGACCACCCCGAACGCCAGATACAGGAGCACCATGAATGGTGTTATCT
Organism: uncultured bacterium; assembly: GCA_965603235.1. Classification (GTDB taxonomy): domain Bacteria; phylum Acidobacteriota; class Aminicenantia; order UBA2199; family UBA2199; genus CBFDCH01. The sequence continues at coordinate 3,656 of CBFDCH010000334.1, forward strand.
TCTCCAGGGTACGGGCAATCGGCTTAATCCCGCCAATAACCACCAGCCATGTTAAAAAAGCCACTGCCAGGCTGAATGGCAGTAGCGGCGGTATCCACTCCGGCAGCCAGGAAAATTTAAAGACCTGCTGAGCTGCCAGGGAAATAGAGTTGGATTGCACGGTAGATGTGGCCAGCAGGGCTTTAAAACCCATGGCCAGGGCAAACATGAGTGCCAGCCAGCGAATCTTCAACAATTTCTGGATATAGTACATGGGGCCGCCGGAAAATGTGCCATCCAATCCTTT
>CBFDCH010000335.1:0-3930 GCA_965603235.1 uncultured bacterium
CAATAAACTGACATCCGGTTCGTCCCAGGCTTGCTCCATCAATTGTTGGCGGCTATATACCCAGCCCGGATGTTTGATCAACACTTGTAAAATGCGGTACTCATAGCGTGATATTTTTAATGGTTGATTGAAATATTTTATGATTTGTTTGTTTTCATTACAGGTGAAGGGGAATCCTTTAATCTGCTGAGGTGAATCGGGTGCGGGTTTTCCCTGGCTGCGGCGTAACACGGCTTTGATGCGGGCCGTGAGTTCCCTGGGGCTAAAGGGCTTGGTGACATAATCGTCTGCTCCCATTTCCAGGCCGACTATCCGATCAATCTCTTCCGCGCGAGCCGTAAGAAAAATAACCGGAATATTATCAATTTTTTTTATTTTTTTGAACAACTCAAAACCATTTATGTCAGGCAAACCAACATCCAGGAGGATGAGAGTTATCGCTTTTTTGGCCAGTAGTTCCAGCGCTTCCTTACCAGTGCCTTTCCACAGGGGATGAAAACCTTCTGTTTTGAGAGCATAGGTGATACTGTCGACAATGCCTCGTTCATCTTCAATTATCAATATGGTTTCTTCCATTCATATACTCCGGAAAAATTCTAACAACCCCTTCAACCAATGTCAAACAATTGATATTAATCCGATTGAAGCTGTAACATAAATACAGTAGAATTGTCTTGGTAATGTGACCAGGATTCCATGATTTGTTTTTGAGGGAGGGCAAATGAAAAAAATCAAGGTTTTCTTTCTGCTTATAAATTTTATTGCCTTGTTTACCATCATGATTTATCCTCATAATCAGCGACGGCTTTCAGATAGAACAAAATCGTCACGAAATAGTCCAAAAGGAAGAGGAATTGTCCGTGGGAAAGTGGTTAGCCACCACCACAAACCTCTGGCCAATGTCCACGTTCAATTGAAACATGAAACCCATTCCGAGTATCCTCTAATGCTGTCGGCCGTTACCAACAAGGATGGACGATGGTCCATTGCTGGCGTGGGAAATGTCAAATGGATGATGGAAGTAACGTTTCCAGGGTATACCAAAGCCAGACATGCGATTTGGACCAAAAATGCATCTGAGGATATTCCATTGATCAGGACAGTATTGCGTCGCATCGTGGATGAGGAAGAAATGGGCCTGGCTGACATCGACTATCTCTCATTTGATTCCAGGGAGAAGGTTGCCCGGGCCATTGCTGCGGATAAATCAGAGGAGATCGAATCATTTATCACGAACAATGACAAAAGGCTGGAACGGTTTTTTTACATTGCTCTCGGCAATGGATATTTTGATAATGAACAATATTCAAAGGCAATGAAGCATTATTCCCGTGCAGGATTTAAGCGTGGGGCCAACCGCATTGGTGATATGTATATGGATCAGGAAAACCTGGATACTGCCCTGGAATATTACCAACAGGGCATTTCCTCTGAGAAGCGGGCGTTTGCCTATGGCCTGAAGGCGAAATATTTTCTGAAGAATAAGAATCAACAGAAAAGAAAAAAATATTTACGGCTGGCCTATGAAGACTATAACACCATAATCAAAAACTGTACTTTTTCCTGGAAAAAAGCGGCCAATGAAAATCGGCGGCATATTATGAGGGAGTTAAATGCTTACCCCAAGACTCAGCTTGAGATAGCCAGGGACAGGAAGTTAGCAGGATTGCTCAAAGGTGTGGCCAGGTATTGCCGCCTGCTGGAAGACAGCTCAATCTATTTTTATTGTTATGAAGAGGTGGTGGAAAAGTCAAACATACCCAAGGAGGAACTTTACCCGGATTCCAGTAAGCTCATAGCGGAGAGTATGTTAAAAGGTTGGCAAAAAAGGACCCATCGGTTTATCTATGATTACCAATTATTAAAAGAGGGAAGTGCCTTGAAGGAGCAGCGAAACCTGGTTAAAATGAATGGCCGTAGAAGGAAAAAGAAAAATGCCAGGCTGACCACCATTTATCAAATATCACGAAATATATCGGGACCCATCGGCCTGATCAGTCGTGCCTGGCAGGATCATACAGATTACAGGCTTGTTACTGAAAAAAAAATAGGCAATGACAATATATCGGTGGTCCAATGTTTTCCAAAATCCTTTCGCGAAAAGAACCACCTCTTTGGTGACGTTTGGATCAGAAATCGTGATTTTAGAGTTATTAAAATTGTCTGGTATCCATACTCCATTGGCAATCGTACAGCTATTGAGGATCTGGCCCGCTTTTTTAAGCGAACGCCCCGGATTACTTTTATCTCTGAGTACGGAGTGGCCAAGAGTGGTATCCAGTTTCCCTCTAAATGCCTGGTGCAGGAAGAGTATTTGAGTGCAGGGGGTGATGTGTTTACCCGCATCCAGGATACTTATGAATATAAAAATTATCATTTTTTCAAGGTGCAAACTGCCGTTGAATCCTACGAGTTGAAACATAAATAGGATCTTATATTTGGATAAAATCCTTCCCTTTCATGTGATCCAGTTGCAGCGTATTGATGGTGCCGTCGGCTTTGAGATCACCAAGAAGGTTTGTCAATAACCAGGTTAACTTTTTTTACCAGATGCCTGGGATCAGGCGATATCTCACCTGCTGGCTGTACTCTTGATATCCGGGGAGTTCTTGCTGCAATGTTTTATCCTCAAAGGCTGTGCGGACAAAAAAGAGGATAATAATCAGGGAGGCCGGGATATAGGACCATAGCGAACCCAGGGCCAGAGGTGTGCATAGAAAAACCAGTATGACTCCCGTATACATGGGGTGACGGACAATGCGGTAAGGCCCGGTGGTACACACCTCATGCCCACGTTCTTCCTGAATGCGGACATACGGGGACAAATAACTGTTGTGGATCATGGCGCGGAAAGCAAAACTGATGGCAGGGATAAACAAGGCAAATGCAAAAATTTTTATTAATAGCGGTACGGAAGACCAGCCAAAGCGCACCGCATCAAGACCCGAAATGACCACTTGGGCCATTAATAACAGGGTATAATTATACATGATGATTTTGTCCCACTTTTTTACATCTTTTCTCCTGGTGGAGCGTTCCTTGTACAATTCAGGATCATTTTTTTTCATCCAATACACTGCCGCAACTGTATACAGCAAAAATATGCCGATAAAAATCCAGGCTTCCGGCCAATTCAGGGTACCAGCCGGTATAAAAAAAATGGCCAAAGAGAAGGCCACCCTGATAAGTATCAGTATAAGCTTTACTACCTTTTTTGTTTTTGATATTTTATCCGCCATTGCCATTATGCACTCCGCTTTCATTATGATCAATCCCCCTTTTATTTGCAACTGATGACCGGCGTTTCGGCTTGACTTTGAACCCGGCTTGTGATAATGGTTTAGAACAATTATACTTAATATATCTTTTTGCGGACAATATAGTGGATATTACGAAAAAAAGAATAATAGTCACCGGTGCAAAAGGATTTTTGGGCAGCCATCTGTTAGGTAAACTGAAGCAAAGGGGCTGTCAACATATCTCTATTGCAGATCGGCCGGAGTATGACCTCTGCCGGCTGGAAGATATCCGAAGGTTGTATAAGGAACAGGATCCTGATATTGTTATCCATCTGGCAGCTGTGGTGGGCGGAATTGGTGCCAACCGGGAAAATCCCGGGAAATTCTTTTATGAAAACGCCATTATGGGAATCCAATTAATCCATGAAGCCTGGAAATATAAAATAGAGAAGTTTGTGGCCCTGGGAACCATTTGCGCCTATCCCAAATTTACTCCGGTTCCTTTTAAGGAGGAGGATTTGTGGAACGGCTACCCTGAGGAGACCAATGCTCCCTATGGTTTGGCCAAAAAAATGATGCTGGTGCAGTCTCAAGCTTATAGAGAACAATATGGATTTAATTGCATCTACCTGCTTCCGGTTAATTTATATGGCCCTAGGGACAATTTTGATCCCGGTTCTTCCCACGTCAT
>CBFDCH010000336.1:0-3929 GCA_965603235.1 uncultured bacterium
GCGCCGGTGCTTCCAACACCACCATTGCCCGGCTAATTATTCAAGCCGGCGGCAATCCGGAAAATATGATTCTATTCGATTCCAGGAGTGCACTAAGCAAAGGGCGTGATGACATCAAGGCTGATCCTCGATTCTACCGCAAGCAAGAATTATGTGAGTCCACCAATCCCAAGGGAATCACAGATATCATGGAGGCCATGAAAGGCGCCGACGTGTTGATCGCTTTGAGCAAACCTGGCCCGGATGTGGTTAAACCGGAATGGATCCAGGCCATGGGCAGCAAAGCCATTGTTTTTGCCTGTGCCAACCCGGTACCGGAGATTTATCCTTACGCAGCCAAAGAAGCAGGGGCCTATATAGTTGCCACCGGCAGGGGCGATTTCCCCAACCAGGTTAACAACTCACTGGGTTTCCCCGGAATTTTAAAGGGATCTTTAACGGTACGCGCCCGCAAGGTAACTGATGAAATGGCCATTGCCGCTGCCTACTCGGTGGCCAACTTTGCCGAGAAAAAGGGTATTAATCCCGATTATATTATGCCCAAAATGGATGAGACCGAAGTATTTGCCCACGAGGCGGCAGATGTGGCTCAGCAAGCCATTAAACAGGGTGTGGCCCGGCTTAATCTGGATTGGCAGACCGTATATGACAAAACACTGCAGGATATCAATGAGGCCAGGCAGGCCATTGACATGTTGATGAAAGAAGGATTTATTCCCAAACCGGATCAGAAGCTGTTGGAAAAAGCCAGACAGATGGCCATTGATGCGGTAAAATAGATCCTGGCTTTTTCGTTTAATTCGAGGATTGCGGAGGTCTGTTCTTCAATTTTAACCGGAGCAGACTCCGCCAATAATTTTTTGCCGAGGACATTGATCCATCTTCAGCCTGGTATAGCTCTTGAATCTGTTTGTAAATATCAAATCTGCTGTTATCTTTTAATATTTCCAAAATATCAGCCTTGGCCCACAGGGCTGGAATGTAACGGTGGCTGAAACCAAGGCACAGGTTTATTTCACCCAGGGCTTCCTGGTGTTTTTTGTTGCGGATCAGAAACCGGGCATAATCAGTATGGAAAAACTGGTAGTGGTAAAAGGTTATCTGGAAGGAAAGCTGCTCCTTCATTTCAAGCAATGACCGAAACTTCTTATCCGCTTCTGCAACATTGTTCTCCTTTTCCAGAACCAGGGCCTCCAGATGAACATAATACTTATAGGGAGCAGAAAAGTTTTCCTTTGACAACTCATATTTTTCAGAAACCTGCTTCAGCCATTCCAATTCAAGCTTGGCTTCGCCTATCTTGCCCTGGGCAATTAAAATAATCCCCTTCAACCAGCGCGCTTCGGCTGAATTTTCATTGATATTATCAGAGTCATAGGCCTCGATCGATTGATTGATGGCCTGCAGAGCCTCTTTCAACTGAAGATTGTGATAGAATAAAAAAGCCTCTTTGATTAATGCCCGGGAAATATCCCGCGGGGTTCCCCTTATTTTTTTATAGGTTGCCAGATATCCCCTGGCTATTTCAAAATCAGCCTTTAAGGTGTAAACATCCGCCAATGTTAAATATGACCAGATCATGCCCTTTGAATCATTCCTGATTGCCTTTGTTTTATATGCCTGTGTACGATTTAGCTGGCCGTCATAAAAGTAGCCGTCTCCCAGAGAATCGTAGGAGTTAGCTGTTTCATCCAGAGTTTTATAACGTTCAAATCTGTGACTGGCATCAATGTGCTGTCCCATGTGAGAGAAGCAATATCCCAGATGGTTTATGGCTTTGGAGTACTTTTTATCCAGCTCAATGGCTTTCAGGTAATAGTCTCTGGCCTTGGAGGCATAACCGTGATGAAAATATGCTTCTCCCAAGTCATAATAGGTTTCCTTTAAAAATCCATATTTTTTTTCAATATCAAGGAGTTTTTTTTCTTCTTCTGGAAAATTAAATTTTAATCTTGCCTGCAGGGCCTCAACCTTTAAACGATACAACTCCGGCAAATCCTCCAGCCTCTCGGATATCTTATTTATCAAATCAAGAGCCTGCTTGCGGTCTCCGGAAAAATAGTTGAGATCAGCCAGGAAATATTTGGCCAGCAAAACTGTCTGAGCTTTTTCCAGATATTTTATGCTTTCTGAAATTTGCAGTTTTTTATAATGTTTCAGGCCTGTAAAAAAATTCCCAAAAGCCTTCCAATCGCGGCCAAACATTTTTGCAGTCTTTTTAAATGCCAGGACATTACCCTTGTTTGCTGAGAAGAGTTTATGATAAACACCTTCACTCACCTGGTCTACCTGACTGTTTAAAACTGAATTAATATTTTGACTGCCCATGCCAGTGATGGGCGGCGGCGGTTTATTCTTTTTATCCAGAGGTATCAACCTGGCGGTAATTTCATATATTTTATCTTCGCGAATAATCTCACCCCTGAGTTCAAACAAAACATTGTATTTGGGTTTCAGTTGGCTGATTCTCAGGTTCTTCTCTTCAACATCCAGATAGGCCAGAGCCATCTCTTTGTCAATCACTTTAAATTCCTGGAACTGATTGAGAGACTCATTCAAAAGCAAATGTAACTTTGCCGCAAGGTCCTTATCCTTGGTTTTATTGTCAAACTTATGCAAATAGACAAAAAACTTGTCGCTCTGCGTCACCAGCGGAGCGCCCCCTTTCCCTTTAAATATGAAGAAAACCGACAACAGAGCAAGTGATAAAATTGCCACCGGGATCAGTACGTACCTGACACTCTTGCGACGGGTTGAGAATATCGGCTGAGTATAAGCTTTTAGTTTTTTAATGCGGTTAACTATTTCTCCCAGCTCTTCATGGTCTGAAGTGCTGCGCATCTCCTTTAATAATTTCTCCTTCTCCTCATAGTTGATGACCTCGGTCTTATCCTCAACCGGTTTTTTCTTTTTATCCTCTTTGTACACCGATTGAAAATTTTCCAGCGCCTCTTTTAATTGTGAGAAATCACGGAATCGGTCCTTCTTCTCCTTTTGCAGTAGTTTTCCCACAATCTTTTGCAATTCCTGGGGAACCGTGTCAGCAAACTCCACATCCTTGTTGAGTACGTTATAAAGTGTAATGATCTGTTCCCTATCCATAAAGGGGTTTTCTCCTGTTATCATCTCATAAAGGACCACACCGAAGGAGAAGAGATCACTGCGTTGGTCAAGGTTCTTGCCACGGGCCTGTTCCGGAGACATGTATGCCACAGTTCCCAGAACAATGCCTTTTTCAGTTAGGTTGGAATCAACTACTCCGTCCTGCTTGAGAAAAGCACGGTCCTGAAATTTCGCCAGTCCGAAATCAAGTACCTTAACAATGCCTTTATTGTCCACCATCAGATTGGCGGGTTTTATATCCCGGTGAACAATGTCCTTGGCGTGGGCTTCGATCATGCCATTGCAAATCTGAATAGCGATATCAAGGATGCGGGTTGTGCCCAGTTTTTTCAATTTAATAATATGATCAAGGGTTACGCCATCAATATATTGCATCACTATATAATCACTGTCACCCTCTTCGTATATTTCATAAATGGTGCAAATGTTGGAATGTTCCAGTTGGGAAGCGGTTTGTGCCTCGCGCAAAAACCTGGCCTTTGAAGCAGGATCAGCCAGGCTGGTGGTGGAGATGCTTTTGATGGCTACCTTCCGTTTCAGCTTAATATCCTCAGCCAGAAAAATCTGTCCCATTCCGCCTTTGCCCAGTCTTTTCATGATTTTAAAGCGATTATTGATAATTAAATCATTCAATAGATATTTGCCTGAATCTGTGATTACACTGGCCTCACCCGAGGAACCAGCAGCGATTTGTTCGCCACAGGATTTACATTTCAAACTTCCATCTGGATTGGTGCTCCCACACTTAATACATTTCATGTTTTGATTTTATCAATTTTTTTTTTTTTGTCAATCACTGCGCTGAC
>CBFDCH010000337.1:0-3924 GCA_965603235.1 uncultured bacterium
GGAGAAAAATTACTTTAAAGGAGACTTTGTTTTTTATAAACATGGAGTCAATGACCCGGTCATTTTTTATACCATATGTTCCGCATAATTGCAACTTGGAAGGGAGAGATAAAGGCCTTGTTTAAGGTGCATGTATCTGTTGAAAAAAAAGGCCTGCTTGTAACTGGAAGATTAATTGCAAAAAAGTTATAATTGTGGATAAGAAATACAGATGGTATTCTGAGATGGGGAGCAAACCTTATGGATGACAAAAAAGAGGCAGTGGAGGAGATGATTGTAAAATTCCTGGCCAATCATCGACAGGGAGTTCTTCTGGATGATTTTATGCGCTGGTGGCTCGATTTGGGACGTACCTGGCACACCGAAGATGACATTACCATAATAATGGACAAATTGGTGAACCAGGGCCTGGTACGGAAACGGCTGACTGATGAGAACAAAGTCCAGTACCAGCTGGTCACCCGCTATGAGGACGACGAATCCTAGTACACCAGGGCATAGCCGATTTTTAAAAAGAAGGTTCGGTTCTGCCGGGCCATGTCAATTCCTTTAAAGCCCATATGATTGTCCGAATAACCAAGAAATAACACTGTTTGCGGATTAATCTTGTAGGAAAATAAGAACTGGGTAAAGAGCCCTTTGTAAAGCGGATCAATGGGAGAAACATACATGTCGGTGTTGCGGCTGATATGGGTATACTGCAAAATGGCCCTGACAAATGTGCGCACATTAAAGTTATACACGATCCGTGCTTGCGATAAATTAGCCGTATAAATTTTTTCTCCTTCTCCCGACAATTTTTCATACACATGGTTAAGATTAAGATTGAGGTGTTTGCCAATCCCCCACTCCAGAGCCGGCATCATCATAAAGGAGGTGGCCAGCCGAACATTGCTGTAATCAATGGCATCCCCGAACCGCCCGAAAACATTAAAGTGCAGCCCTCCGGTCGGCTTGATGCCAAAATAACTCTGAACCCGGTTGATGTCATAGTTGGTGCCCAGGTAGAGCTCTTTCATAAACAGGAATGAGGTGTTGAAGCTGGTCTGCATGGGACCGCCGTAAGTGGCCTGCAACATTATGGTTTGGTCGGTTCTGTTGCCGTCATAATCAATGGTATGGGAGGCCATGATTGGGAAACTGATGCGGTTGAACCAGCCGCCCCGCTTGCCCCAGAGTACGGGAATCACATGGGCCCCAAATTGCCGTGTGTCTACCCTGGGAATGTAACCCATGTAAGCCCGGAAATCCGGAGACCTGTCCTCGTATGTTATCCCGTAAACCAAATTGCGTCCCTGGTGACTAAAATTGGTATACAAGGCACCGCCATTGAACGAATCTTTTTTCTGCTGGTATTTCTGGGCAATATCCAGCGAGTACTGGGTGTTGGAAAAGAGGTATTGAAAGTTAAATGTCTTGCTGCGGGAGAGGCGGAAGAATCCATCAACTCCGCCCAGGCGGTTGTGATAGTTTTCTCCGGAACGTCCGGTGTATAAGATACCGATAGCTGAGCCCCGGCCGATATCCCGGCGGTATCTCATCACGCTGTTGAAAATATTCTCCTCTGTGGATGTGGTTGCAGAACCCTGGTTGGAGGGGAAGGTGAGGGTGTTGTAGCGGTCCTGAGTGGCAAAAATCCCTAAAGCGTTTTTACCGAACTTGCTGGTCAGTTTGCCCCCCCACAACGGATCGTAAATGGTGCGGGTGAATACCGCTTCAAAAGGAGTGAGGAAGAAATCCGCTCCTTCCAGGAAGAATGGCCTCTTTTCCGGGTAACGCAGGGCAAAGCGTGTGTTCATCTCCAGCTGGGCCACATCCGCTTCCACTTGAGAAAAATCGGGATTTACGGTAGCGTTTAAAATAACATTTGAGGTAATCCCCCAACGGGCAGTGATACCGGGCTCAAATTTAAATTTACCGTTGTCCATCTCTCCGGTGGGGAAATCCGTTCTCTCATCGGTACGATTGACAGTCAGGGTGGGATCAAACTCAAGGTTCTTGCCTGGTGATATTCCTTGAAAACCCGTTATTTTATTGAATTGACAGATAATACAATTGCGGGTCCGCAGCCGTTTATGAGAGGTCATGCGGTGGCGCACATTACGGGGGTAGGATCTTTCGGCATTGATACCCCAGGTCAGGGGTTTGTCACTTTTTGGAAAACGGAGTTGGTTAAAGGGAATGGCAATTTCAATCACATAGCCGGTTTCTCCAATTCTGCCGGCTGACTGCCAGATCGCATCCCAGGAAAAATCTTCATATCCTTCCATTTCGCTGAAATTGGCATCTGCCTGAACGCCCAGTGGATTTACGCGGAACTGGAATCCCCGACGTTCATCATTGAAGGTGTCGATCATAATGCTGATGTGGTCATCCTGGATTAAGGTATCTGTGGCATCGCGATCCATCAGGTGAGCGCGGATTTTTTTTGGTTCCGGATCGAAACATTTAAAACCGATATACAGATGGGTTTTGCTGTACATGAACAGGCAATGGGTTTCCACCGGAGCCTGGATATTATCTCCTGGCAGCCATTCGTATGGCAGTTTTATTATTTCAGCCCGCTGCCAGTCTGCTTCGTCCAGAATGCCATTAACCTTGATTTGCCCCTGTGTGGGGAAAACCTGATAACTTTTGGCCGGTGGGAATGTTTTTTTCTTTTTCTCCTGGGCCGGTAAGGTAAAGGCAACATTTAAAAATAATAGAAATAAGAGCAAGATTGCGGGTACGGATATCTTTGGGGCTGATTTTTTACTCATGAATGACCTCCTGAAAATTTAACATGACACATACTTAATTTAACGAATTTTTAAAAAAAAAGTTTTTCGGATCGAGCGGTGCTGCTGATTTTTTTATTGTTGTTGAGCCCGTTTAGTGGTAATATACATGTTCATTTGCAGGAGAGTTTTTTTGTCCGAAACTTAAGCCTCCAAATGGAATTTCAGGAGGTTTGCATGTCTAAAGCAAAAACAGGTGATACTGTGGCAGTCCACTACACAGGGACGCTTAAGGATGGCACTACCTTTGACAGTTCACAGGGGCGAGAGCCGCTGGAGTTTAAATTGGGTGAAGGGCGGGTAATCCCTGGATTTGAAAATGGAGTGCTCGGTATGGAGATCGGGGAAAAGAAAACTGTAATTATCCCGACCCAGGAAGCATACGGTGAGTTTCGTGAGGACATGAAGCAGGAGGTTCCCCGTTCCTATTTCCAGAGTGATTTTGAACCGCAGGTGGGTCAGCAGGTGAAGATGGACCGAAAGGATGGACAATCGCTGGTGGTTTTGATCGCGGCGACCACAGATAAGGCCATCACCATTGATGCCAACCACCCGCTGGCGGGAAAGGAACTCACTTTTAACCTGGAATTGGTAAAAATCAAGTAAAATCCCAAGCTAAAAACCAATACCCTTCTTTATATAGAAATAATTTCCTGATAATATTACTCTGGAGTGTTTTATGGGTGATCAAAAAGGATCAGGTGTAAATCAAATATATTTTTGCCGGGAAGGAATTATATGGTGGAAATATTTTAGAGAGGGTGCATGAGCAAGGGACAGTCACTCGAAAAGGACCAGTTGTATGTTACCAATCGGGATCAATGGCGTTGCTGGCTGAAAGAGCATCACGATACGGTTACCGTCATCTGGCTGGTTTTTTATAAAAAGGAGACAGGTAAGCCCTCCATTCCTTATGATGATGCGGTTGAAGATGCCCTCTGTTTCGGCTGGATTGACAGTATTGTTAAAAAAATTGATGAGCAACGTTATATGCGCAAATTTACCCCCCGTAATACCAACAGTGTTTGGTCGGAACTCAATAAAACAAGAGTTGAAAAAATGATCCGGGCCGGCCGTATGACCCCGGCAGGGCAGGAAAAAATAGATGCTGCCAAAAAAAATGGCATGTGGCACCAACCGGACAGAC
>CBFDCH010000338.1:0-3906 GCA_965603235.1 uncultured bacterium
ATCTTGATATTATACTGCAATGGGAAAAATCGCCATTGAAAAATGTTCATGCGGCAGGCGTACCTATCATATCCAGCAAGGTGGATATCGCCAATGTAAGACTGGAATTTGATTCCGGCCTGGTGGCCAATGTAACCGCCAGTCGTGTGTCTCAGAAAAAAACGAGAAAACTGAGGGTTTTTCAAAAGTGCCAGTATCTCTCTCTGGACTATAAGAAGAAAAGGGTCAAGATTTATCGGCTGATTGATGGTGAGATCAATGAGGAGATTCCGGAGATCGACCCTGTTGAACCATTGTACAACCTGTGGATCAATTTTTTCAAAAGTGTTTCTACTGGACAAAATTATAATGTAACGGGTCAGGATGGTAGAAATGCACTGGAAATCGCCAGCCGCATCTCTGCCAGTCTCAAGCAAAACTTTGCCCTTTGAAAAATATATTCAATATCTGATTAACCGGAAAATCATTCCGGGTGTGTCGATTCTTGTCGGCAAAGGCAACTCGGTAATTTTTAAGAATCAATATGGGAATAAATCTCTATTACCTGCCCGTCAGCAGCTTGACGAGAATGTGATTTATGACGTAGCCTCGCTTACCAAACCTTTAATCACCGCATTGCTTGTGGTTTATTTGCAGCAGGAACAAGGCCTTGATTTTCAGTCAGATATCGGCCGATTTTTCCCTCAATTGCAGGGAGGAGGGATTTCCGTCCAACACCTGTTGACCCACACTTCAGGCCTGACCTCATGGTATCCGTTTTATTTGTTTGATGAAAACTATCTTGATCAATTCACTAAACTGGAGATTGGGTCAAAACCGGGCCGCAAGGTAGTCTACTCGTGTGCCGGTTATATACTCCTCTACCATCTGATTGAAAAAATTGCCACAATGCCCTTTACCCAATTGGCTTCTCAGCTTCTTTTCCAACCCTTGAAACTGCAAAAAACCGGATTTTGCTTAAAGAAGGATTTAATGAAAGAGGCCGCTCCGACTGAAGCAGGCAACCAGTTTGAAAAGGGGATGGCCTTGAAACTATTTCCGGCGCAGGCATCGGTTTTTAACTGGCGTGAGTATATGATTTGCGGAGAAACCCATGATGTCAACTCTTTTTACCTGGGTGGGACAGCTGGTAATTCAGGCCTTTTTACAACCGCCGAAGAGCTGTTCACTCTCTCCAGGGAGTTTTATCCGGAATATTCCTCCCTGCTCAAACCTGAGTATGTCAGGAAGTTTTGGCAAAATTTCACCCCGGGAAGGGCCAGTCACCGCTCCCTGGGTTTTAAATTGAACTCATCCTTTATCACCAGTGGTGGCCGGGCAATTTCACGACAGGCCATTGGTCACAGTGGATTTACCGGTACATCCATCTGGCTCGAACCCAGCAATGGATACACATATATCGTACTTACCAATAGAATTCATCCTGTGGTTCGGCCTGACAATCTTAACCGCATCCGTCGCAGGCTGCACCGTTTAATGGCAAATGATCTCTGCCTTGGATAATGGCAGGTGACGGTTAAAAATAACTGGAGTTGTCCCAGCAGTGGGTGCACAGTTTTTCCTTGGGCAGCCCAATGGCCTGAATCAAGTCTTCCATCTTTTGGTATTTTAATGATTTTAATTCCAGGCGCTTACGGATGTTTTCCACCATGGCAACATTTTTGTCCGATCCCGATCGGGCATATTCATCCAGGTATTTATCATCCTCCCCTTCCAATTCCTTAATGGCTCTCCTTCCGGCCAAATCCATCTGCGATTTGGACATGGAAAAGTTGAGAAATTCACAGGGGAACAACAGGGTCGGACAGGCCACACGCATATGGAGTTCCTTGGCGCCAATGCGGTTCAGGTTCTGAATATTATCATAAAGCTGGGTGCCGCGTACAATTGAGTCTTCACAAAAAACGATCCGTTTGTCTTTGATCAATTGTTGATTGGGAATTAATTTCATCCTGGCTACCAGATTACGTACGGTCTGGTCCTGGGGCATGAAACTTCTGGGCCAGGTGGGGGTATATTTTACATAAGGTCTCAAATAGGGAATCTTTCTTTCCATTGCATAACCAATAGCATGGCCAATACCTGAATCGGGGATACCGGAGACATAATCGACTTCCATATCATCCCTTTTTGCCAGGGCGGCACCGCAGCGGTAACGGCATTCATCGACGTTGATCCCTTCATAATCAGATGCCGGATAGCCATAGTAGACCCATAAAAATGAGCAAACCTGCATTTTATCTTCCAGCTCTTTGCATTGTTCTATTCCGTCAGGGGTCAGGAATAGGATCTCCCCGGGGCCCACATACCGGTCAATTTCATAACCAATGTTGGGGAAGGATATTGTTTCAGATGCTGCAGCATATGCCCCATCCTTTTTGCCGATAATAATGGGTGTGCGCCCAAGTTTGTCCCTGGCAGCATATATGCCCTTTTCAGTAAGGATTAACATTGAGCAGGATCCCTCGACTACTCGTTGGACATTTTTTATGCCCTCTTCGAATGAACTCTCTTCACTGATGAGCATGGCGATCATTTCAGTGGGATTGATTATATTGCCACTGATTTCAGAAAAATGTTGATTTTTTAATAGTGCCTGTTTGCCTAATTCTGCGAGATTATTAATTTTTCCCACTGTTACAATGGCAAATTTTCCCAGATGGGAATGTACATTAATGGGTTGTGATTCGTTGTCACTGATGACACCGATACCAAAGTTGCCCTTAAACTTGCCCAGGTCTGGTTCGAATTTGTTTCTAAAGTAATTGTTCTCAATGTTATGGATGGATCGGGCAAACCCGTCTCCATTAAGAACTGCCATGCCTCCCCGCCTGGTTCCAAGATGGGAATTGTAGTCTGTGCCGTAATATAGATCATACACACAATTGTTTTTTGAAGCTACACCAAAAAAACCGCCCATGTTTCTCCTTCTGTTTTCAAAAATTACCGTGTCAACACGATATCATTTTTTATGTAAAAACGATTGCTATTGCCAGATGAAACTCAGGCCCGGTCATAATCATCTTCATACCTGACAATGTCATCCTCGCCCAGATAGGTACCAGTTTGTACTTCAATGAATATCAGGTTTTCTTCCTCCCTGTTTTCAACACGGTGCTTACTCTGGGCCGGGATGTAAATGGATTGGTTGGTGGAGAGATGTACTCGTTTATCGTCAAGTTGGACTATGGCGGAACCTGCTATCACACACCAATTTTCTGAACGGGATTTGTGGCTTTGCACTGACAAACGGTGCTGCGGTTTTACCAGGATCCGTTTAACCTTGAGGTTAGCCTCTTCATAGAGGATTTCGAACCAGCCCCAGGGCCTCTCCTCTTTATAATTCATAAACCATACTCTTTTTTTACCAGTTCCAGATCAGACTTAACCATCATCTCAATCAATTGTGCAAAGCTTACTTCAGGCTGCCAGCCCAGTTGATTCTTGGCTTTGGAGTAATCTCCAATCAGCAGATCTACTTCGGCGGGACGAATAAATTGTTTGTCTACCTTCACATGGTTTCTATAGTCAAGATCGAGTGAGGAGAATGCGATTTCCACCAGATCTTTGACAGAGTGTGTCTCATTGGTAGCAATAACATAGTCCTCAGGATTTTCCTGCTGTATCATCAGCCACATGGCATTGACATAGTCTCCGGCAAATCCCCAATCTCTCTTGGCATCCAGATTACCCATATAAAGGGAATCAATAAGCCCCAGCTTGATTTTGGCAGCGTTATAGGTAACCTTGCGGGTGACAAACTCCTTGCCCCGACGGGGGGACTCATGATTGAAGAGGATGCCGGATACTCCAAAAATATCATAACTTTCTCTGTAATTGACCGTAATATAGTGACCGTATGCTTTGGCCACCCCATAGGGGCTGCGGGGATGGAATGGTGTGTTT
>CBFDCH010000339.1:0-3883 GCA_965603235.1 uncultured bacterium
CGAAACCTCCCCGCTTACTTTTATCCATTTTAAGGAAACGGATGATCAAACCATTGGCCTGAACAATGCTATGGCCATTGAGGAGGATCAGTTCGGAGACTTATGGATTGGTACACAGAATGGATTGATTCGCTATAACCATAAATTAAATTCCTTTCAACGGTTTTACCATAAGCCGGATGAGCACTCCAGTCTGAGCCATAACTATATCCGCCTGATTTATAAAGATCGTGCCGGTGTGTTGTGGATTGGTACAGATGGGGGCGGGATCAATAAATTGCTGCTGAAACCTGACCAGCGCGGTTCTCCAAAATTTATCCGGTACCAGTATAGTCCGGATAATCCATTCGGGTTACGAAATAATGCGGTGGAATCAATTTTTGTGGATCGGTTTATATTATGGCGGTATTAACCAGTTGGTTTTAAGAGAAAACCAGGGTGACCACCGGGAAAAGTCACCCTTTCTCCATTTTCAAACTATTCCCAATAATTCGAATAGTTTAAGCCATAATGCAGTTACTGCTATATGTATAGACCACAGGGAGAATTTATGGATCGGTACGGACGGTGGGGGATTGAACCAGGTAAGTCCAGGTAAAAAGGTTGACGATCCTTTGATCTTTCAACACTTTCTGCCTGATCCAGACAAGGAAAACTGCATCAATGACAATATCGTTACCTCTATCGTTGAAGATTCATCCGGAGATTTATGGATTGGCACCTATACTGGAGGCATCAACCAATTGAAGTTATCGGGGAAGGAAGGAATCCCCCCCCGTTTTTCACATTACCGGCACAATCCCACTAATCCCAGCACTTTGAGTAACGATTTTATTATGACCATTTATAAGGATCCTGAGGACACCAATATCCTCTGGCTGGGAACAATTGGCGGCGGATTGAACCGTTTTGAATTACAAAATAAATCGTTTCGCCACTTCCAGGTTGTCGCCAACAAAAAAGGGTGCTTGAGCAATAACAATGTCACTGCAATTTTCAGGGATAAATATAAAGATTTGTGGGTGGGAACCGTAAATGGTCTTAACCGCTTCAAACCACTTCAGCAATCCTTCCTCTGTTTTCAACATGATCCCTACAATCCCTCCAGTATCAGCAGTGATTTTATTCGTGTTATATTTGAAGATCGATCGGGGCAGCTGTGGATCGGGACCAATGGAGGTGGATTGAATAAGGTGGTGAGGAGTAAAAATAATAGTGAGAGGGTGGTTTTTATCCATTACCGGGAAAAGGATGGCCTACCCAACAATGTTGTATTGGGTATTCTGGAAGATGATCGCGGTAGCCTCTGGCTCAGTACCAATAAAGGTATTTCAAGGTTTGATCCCCAGAAGGAGACCTTCAAAAACTATGATTTAAGGGATGGGCTCCAGAGTAATGAATTTAATCGCAATGCATATTTTAAGGGGAAATCGGGTGAAATGTTTTTCGGTGGCATCAATGGTTTTAATATTTTCCACCCGGATCATATCAGGGAAAATCCCTATATCCCGGAGATCGTTATCACAGATTTTCAAATTTTGAATAGACCGGTGCCTATTGGTAAATTGAGAGATGGCCGTACTATTTTGGAAAAATCGATTACAGAGACCAGTGAGATTGAGCTGTCGTACCGGGATTATGCCATCTCATTCCAGTTCTCAGCCCTGCACTTCGTGTCTCCCTCAAAGAATAAGTATGCATACAGGATGGAGGGGCTGGAGGAGATCTGGAATCAGGTCTCGGACCGGCATTTTGTTACCTATACCACTTTGCCTCCCGGCCAGTACATCTTTCACGTGATCGGTTCCAACAATGATGGTGTGTGGAATAATAGAGGTGTTTCCCTGCGCATTACAATAAATCCACCCTTCTGGCAAACCTGGTGGTTTTATGGACTGATTGCCCTATTAATTACGGGAGTCGTGGTCAGTATCCATTTTTACCGGGTACGGCAGATCATCACCCGCGAGCGTAAAAAGTATGAAAAAACCTCCATCAGTTCCGAAAAAGCGGACGCATACTTTCAAAAGCTGATCAAATACATGACTGAGAACAAACCCCACCTGAACCCCTGTCTGACATTGGGGAAATTGTCTGCCCAACTGGAAATTTCCCACCATTATCTCTCCCAGATCATCAATACCAAACTCAATAAGGTATTCTTTGATTTTATCAATCAGTATAGGATTAATGAGGCCATATGTATTATGTCCGGTGCTGATGAAAGGCAGAAATCAATCCCCGAAATTGCCCAATTGGTTGGCTTTAATTCCCAATCAGCCTTTAACAGGGCCTTTAAGAAGCAGACCCAATTAACGCCCACCGATTTTATTAATCAGCACCGCATTGGCGAAGCCATTAAAAAGCTTACAAATTTTACCCTTATAAATACAACTATTCCAGAAATTGCTACTCTGGTAGGTTTCAGTTCGCAATCCGCGTTTAACCGAGCGTTTAAGAAAATCACCAAGCAAACTCCGACAGATTATATCAATCACTTTCGTATTGAGGCTGCCAAAAAAGAATTGGCCAATAGCCGGGCGGGTAAAAAGAGCATACAGGAGATCGCTCGCGAACTTGGCTTTGGTTCTCAATCTGCTTTTAATCGTGTATTTAAACAATTTACCAAAAAAACGCCCTCTCAATACCGAAAAAAACGGTCCTAATCCAAACGGATAATATGATCATGTGGCTCCGGCCGATCATTTATGGCCGCAGAGCATTTCATGATGGTATTTGACACTTTTACCTAAGTTCAGCTATTTTTTCCTATCTTGTAAGGTGGCATGATTTGCAATCTGGGTAAAAAAATAGATTTTTTTTACTATGATTCAGGACGAACAAGATATTGGTATCTACTACAAATAAGTTAAAAATGAGCTGTTTAAACACATTAAAAACTTATATTTTTAAAAGTAAATTATATTTAAGGAGGAAATGTATGGCTAACCTGAAAAGATGTTTATTGGTGATGTGCTTGATGGTAAGCATGCTCACCCTGGTAAATGTCCACCTTGTTCACGGTCAATCGATTCAGTATGGCAAGCTGACCGGGAAAGTGTTGCTGCCATCTGGAGAAACACTCCCCGGTGTCGCAGTTGTTATCACCAGTGATGCCCTGATGACCGGGAAGAGAACCACAGTCTCAACTGAGAAGGGAGTTTATGTTTTCTTGAACCTTCCCGTGGGAAAATACAAAGTGTCTGCTTCTCTTGAGGGTTTTAAAACTGTTGAACAAGAAGATGTGACTATTTCCGCTGCAGGGTCTGTAACACTCAACCTGCAAATGGAAATAGGAACCATTGAACAAAAAGTGACCGTAACGGCTGTTGGCTCCATTGTTGATGTAAAAACATCAACGGTTGATTCCAAGATTGACGCCGAGATGTTGAAAAAGCTGCCTACCAGCAGGGATCCCTTCTATGATCTCTCGCTCACCACTCCGGGAATGGTTGATGTGGGTAAGGATTCATCCTGGCTGCCCAGTCCAACAGCCTATGGCGGATCATCCAATGAAAATGTCTTCCTGGTCAATGGTGTAAATACCACCAATCCCAGGGCCGCATCCTGGGGTTCCATGGTCAAGGTAAACTACAACACGGTTGAAGAAGTACGGGTCATCTCCCTCGGTTCCAAAGCCGAGTATGGCAGTTTTTCCGGCGTGGCTATTGATGTGCTGACCAAGTCCGGCAGCAACAAGTTCCACGGTAATGTCGGTTATTACACCATGCTGGGAGATCCGGCCAGCAATGTACCCGGCAAAGGTGATGACCTGGGCGGTGATTGGCTCTATGTCAATGCTGATGATGACATTTTCACCAATTCAGTTAAGGATATGGAATTTAACTTTACCGTTGGTGGACCGCTGATTAAAAATAAGATG
>CBFDCH010000340.1:0-3883 GCA_965603235.1 uncultured bacterium
TTAAAGACGAAAAAGATCCCGACCTGATTGCCGGCGCAACCGGTATTGCCGCTACTCTTGGCGCTGATTTTGTAAAAGTAAACTACCCCAAGAAACAGGGTGAAAAATCATCAGAAATCTTCAAACAGGCAATCAAGGCAGCAGGGAAAACCAAGGTCGTATGCGCTGGAGGCTCCAGCAAACCACCCAAAGAATTCTTACAAGACCTTCATGATCAAATTTTCATTTCCGGTGCTTCCGGAAATGCAACGGGTAGAAATATTCACCAAAAAACCTTTCAGGAAGCTGTACAAATCACCAATGCCATCACCGCTATTACTGTTTATGGAAAATCTGTGGATGAGGCCCTAAAAATTTACCAGGGTAAATCCTAGGTGCCAATCGTCACCCAAAATTAAAGGACTCAAAGATATGGAGTTTAGTAAAGTAATACAAACAAGACGCAGCTTGCGCAGGTACGATCCCGACCGACCCATTCCTGAAGACACGTTACAAAGAATCCTGGAGGCAGGACGAATTGCCCCCTCAGCCTCTAACAAACAACCCTGGGAATTCCTGGTAGTAAAAAGCGAAGAAATGCGCCAGAAATTGTCATCCTGTTATGACAGGGACTGGCTGAAAAACGCACCTGTCATATTGGTAATCCTTGGCAATAGAGAAGAAGCCTGGGTAAGAGACAACGATGGTCACAATAGTATTGAAGTAGATCTTACCATAGCCATGGATCATATCATTCTGGCAGCTGCAAACGAGGGTGTGGGCTCTTGCTGGATTCTTGCTTACAATTACAAACAATTGAAAGAGGTGTTAAACCTCGAAGGCCACCAATATGTCTCATGCATTACTCCTCTGGGCTATCCACCGGCTGGATATGAAGATCGTGACATGCCATCCCGGAAAGAAATGGCAGAGATCATAAAAATTCTTTAAACAGACTTCCGGTTTAATACCTGCAAGGCATAGTCCACCCTGCCAAAAGGTGCGGAGACCTGCACTCCTTGAATATATGGTTGAATCTTGTCGAGTATTTCTCCGGCAATTCTAAGACCTTCCTGTAAAGCCTCGTCCTTGCTTTCGGTTCGGCGCATCCGTTCCATTAATTGTTCAGGAACAGATGCCCCAGGCACCTCATTATTCATAAATTCAGCATTTCTTAAACTTACCAGAGGCCAGATTCCGGCAACTACGGGTAGGGAAGATGATTCAATTCTTTCCAGAAAACGTATGAGTTGTTGAGGATCAAAAACCGGCTGAGTTATGACATATTCGGCGCCCGCTGCTACCTTTTGTTTAAAACGATCGATCTCTTTATCAAGATCAACCGCACCCGGATTAACGCCAACCCCCACCAAATACCCTGTGGGTTTACCCAGGGGATTTCCCCCCAGATCGTAGCCACGATTCAACTGATTGACCAGATTTATCAAACCAATGGAATCGACATCAAAAACCGCTGTGGCGTCAGGATAATCGCCCATTTTTGGTGGATCACCGGTAATAATCAGAAGATTTCTGATTCCAACAGCATACAACCCCAGCATATCTGACATCATTCCCAGTAAATTACGGTCACGGCAGGTGTAGTGTAATACCGGCTCAATGCCGACTTCCTTTTCAATCAAAACACTCAGGTGTTGAGCACTCATCCGGCTAAGAGCTCTCGGGCCGTCAGGAACATTTATGGCATCAACTCCCGCCTCTTTTAAAAGTTTTACAGACTTGAGTACCTTGGTGGGATCCCATCCTCTGGGAGGAACGATCTCCACCATTTTCAGAAATTCCCGGGCTGCGATTTTCCGTCCCAATTTGGACTTTTTGAGGAGGGGGACCTGCTTTACCTCCGCTATATCCTCTTTTTGAGGCGCCATGATAGCCCGGGGAGCTTGGGGTGTCATTGAACGCAGCATATCACGCATATGTTTGATATGGTCCGGAGTGGTTCCACAACAACCACCCACGATTTTAGCGCCGGCTTTAACAAAACGCCGGGTATATTCAGCCATATATTCCGGAGAAGCCAGATATAAATTACGTCCTTCAATTGCCTGGGGATATCCTGCATTTGGTAAAACCGAGATGGGGTGATGGGTGATTCTGGTAATTTTTTCCAGGGCCTCAAGCATGGTTTTGGGTCCCACACTGCAATTGAGCCCTACCACATCAGCGCCCCATTTCTGTAAAAACCGAGCGATATTTTCGGGAGAGGTTCCATAGAGTGAATTCCCCTCCTCGCCAATGGTTACTGAAGCGATAATCGGCAGCTGGCATACATCCCGTACAGCAAAAATGGCTTGATTAAGAGATCTTAGGTCAGTGAATGTCTCTAAAATGAAAAGATCCACACCGCCATCTTTTAAAGCCTGTGCCTGTTCCCTGAAGGCATCCCCGGCTTCCTCTTCACTGATATTTCCCAGCGGGGCGATTTTTATCCCCAGGGGCCCGATGGATCCAACAACCCAGGCATCATTCGCTGCCACTTTTCTGGCGATACGGGCTCCCTCATAATTAATGGCAGCCAGCCGATCCCCAAAACCATGAGCTGATAATTTAAAACGGTTGGCTCCAAACGTATTGGTTTCGATACAATCAGCTCCAGCCTGCAAATAGGCTGAATGAATCTCTTGAACCACTTTGGGATTTGACAGGTTCAACTCATCAAAACAGCGGTTCAGGAAAAATCCCCGGTTGTAGAGCATGGTACCCATGGCTCCATCAAAGAGAGCAACATCATGAGTCAGGTAATTAAGAAATCCCTCTTTTGTCATTGTTAAATCCCGGTTTGGTCGGAACCTGTAAAGAATTGCTATTATACCCAATAACCGCACCAATTACAACTGATGGTATATCATACGGACGGTGACAATCTGACCCAAATCGTCATTTATGCTGCTGGTTTGCCAGTTTGACATCACTTTTCAATTCTGTTACTATATGCCTTCATCAAACGGAGGTAAAACATGATTAAAGGCACATATCTATTTACATCTGAATCTGTGACCGAAGGACATCCTGATAAAGTTTGTGACAAGATCTCTGATGCTATTCTTGATGCTTGTCTGGAACAGGATCCGAACTCTCGTGTGGCTGTTGAATGCCTTACCAAAACAGGTGTTGTGGTGGTAGCGGGAGAATTAACCACGGACGGTTATGTAAACATCCCCAAAGTTGTCAGGCAAACCTTAAAAGATATCGGTTATACAAGATCCAATTACGGGATTGAATACGAGACCTGTGCGGTGATGGTACATTTGGAAGAACAGTCACCTGATATTTCCATTGGAGTAACCACGGGAGAGGGGCAATACAAGGACCAGGGTGCCGGTGACCAGGGCATGATGTTCGGATACGCAACCAATGAGACGGAAAGTTACATGCCTTTGCCAATTCATTTGGCACATCAATTAACAATGAGGCTTTCGGAAATCAGACGCAATCAGATTCTTCCGTATCTTGGCCCTGATGGAAAATCACAGGTCACGGTTGAGTATGTTGATGGAAAACCCACCAAAGTAACGACAGTGGTGGTTTCCAACCAGCATGATGAAGGGATCGAGCATGATACCATCAAAAAAGATATCATTGAAAAAGTCATTAAACCGGTTTGCGAAAAATGGCTCACCGAGGAAACCAAGTATTATGTGAATCCCACCGGAAAATTCGTGAGAGGTGGTCCCTATGCTGATGCCGGTCTCACCGGCCGTAAAATTATAGTAGACACTTATGGCGGTATGGGAAGGCACGGAGGCGGTGCGTTTTCCGGCAAAGATCCGTCAAAGGTTGACCGTTCGGCTGCTTATGTTTCAAGATATATCGCCAAGAACATTGTTGCAGCCGGTTTGGCTGAAAAATGTGAAGTACAGCTGGCCTATGCTATCGGCATTGC
>CBFDCH010000341.1:0-3882 GCA_965603235.1 uncultured bacterium
AACAGGAAAAGCAGCAGGGTGGGGATGATGGAGAAGGCAATAAAGAAAAATACCAGGCGCCGTTTAAAGCGGCCGCCGGAATACTCCGTTTCACGCTCATAATACAATTTGATAATATTTCTGATCAAAATAAACAAAAAAGTGAGGCTGAACAGGATGATGATCACCCAGATGCCGATGAAAATGGTGGTGCTGTCAGGCAGCAGGGGGGTGATGTTTTTGCTTTGATCAAAGAAGATGCGAATGGCCACAAAGACCACAAAAAAGATGGCAATTCCGGCAATAATGGTACGAATACCCTTTATACTGTCCTTAGGCATTCCCTCTCCTGCATGCGAATATGTATCCTATACCATCCATCATCTTTTTCTTACTTTATCATTTTACGTATTAAATTGTCAACCTGGTCATTAGTCCACTTCGTGGACGTCAGTGGCATCCTAGCGGATGCGTCAGGTTTTCGCTCCGCTCACGTCAGGAGTGTCCTGTGGACACGTCAGGTCGAGATACACTGTGAATGAAAGGGGGACGGTGCCT
This sequence comes from uncultured bacterium, assembly GCA_965603235.1. Classification (GTDB taxonomy): domain Bacteria; phylum Acidobacteriota; class Aminicenantia; order UBA2199; family UBA2199; genus CBFDCH01. The sequence continues at coordinate 538 of CBFDCH010000341.1, forward strand.
TACTTTGTTACTTTGTTGTAATTCTTTGTCGCCTATCCCCTTTTATTTTTGGCAAATAATGTTTACTCTGAAACTTATTGTTTGCTAGCTTTATGATGACTCAGGAATAGAAAAAGCCATCCCAATACCAGGAAGACCATTATATGTATCGGGCTGGATGGATCCATTCCTTTAAGGGCTTTTAAAAAAGGTATACTGGCTAATCCGCAGATAAACCAGGCTGCGATTACCATAAACATATAACCGACCAGCCTGAAATCTGCTGCAGCAGCAGCCGCATTCTTTAAACCTATGCGTTCTTTGGCCCAAAATTTGACTATGCCAATGAAGCACAGCAAAATTATGGTTCCGCCAATACCAAATAAAATGGGTATATGACCTATAAAATTAAGAAACATTGCACCAGCAACCACAATAAAACTGCCAATGCCATAAATCCATACCTTTGATCCTTTTACTCCAGTGTGGAGGAATATTCCGATCAAGGCGACTAACGCTGCCACTGGCACTCCGAAAGCCCAAAGTAAATACCAGGATCCCTCAAGGGACCACATTGTCTGGCTAAGCTCTTCTTTTGTTAAAGTTCGGAAACTAGAATCCACAACAACCGATCCAATCACACCAGAGAGAATGGCCCAGATAATTGCTATCCAGAATATCACCAGGCCGATTTTTTGTTTGTTCATTTTTTATCACTCCTTAAAAAAATTGTATAAACACACCCAAAACACCTAAAATCCCATAATGCTCGGGCACAATTATTATTACAAGTTTTATTCAATGAAAAAATTTCTCGCCTGTCCCCTTTTTTACATTAGATAGGGAGAAGGGTATATTTGATTAAAAAAGGAAAAAGAATTAACCCTCCCCCATGATCAGGATTTTCGTTGGGCAACAGTATCGGCCAATAGACAAAGAATCTCGTACATCATGGTTGCACCCACAAGTGCTGTAATCCCCGAGGGATCGAAGGGAGGTGAAACTTCGACCACATCACCACCGATCAGATCCAAACCATGCATGCCCCGCAATAGCAACTGTACATGTATAGTAGTAAGCCCCCCAACTTCCGGTGTCCCCGTTCCCGGAGCGAATGCCGGGTCTAGACTATCAACATCAAAGGAGATGTAGGTGGGGCCGTCTCCTACTACTCGTCGAGCCTCAACAATCACTGATTCTAATCCCAGCCTATAAAACTCCTCAATGAAGATGACACGCATGCCAGATTCAAGAGAGAAGTTCCACCCTTCCTCAGAGTTCTGTGCACCGCGTATACCGATCTGAACAGTCCGCTTAGGATCCAGGATACCCTCTTCAACAGCCCGCCGGAATGGTGTGCCATGAGTGAATTTAGAGCCTAATTCTTCGTCACAAGTGTCGGTGTGAGCATCGATATGGATCATGCCAACAGGCCTATCTGCGGCAATCGCGCGTAGAATTGGCAAGCTGATCGAATGATCACCGCCTGCACTCAGTGGCACAACTCTGGCGGCGTGTATTTTCTGGTAAAACTCATTGATTTTATTGTGACTCGCCTCGAGATGAAAGGGATTAGCAATAGGAACATCACCCATGTCAGCGATTCGACAGAGCTTGTAGGGATTGATCCTGGTCACATGATGGACCTGGCGCATCAAGCTAGACATATTGCGGATCTCACGCGGTCCGTGACGTTGACCGGGTCGGTTTTCGGCTCCACCATCAAAAGGTACACCAATGAGTGCAATATCAAGGTTAAATTCTTCTGTCATATTAATGATACTCCTTCAGAAATAGCTTACTAGAAAACCAGCATATTTTCAAGATTGCCTCAGGGTGGGGACAGTGCGTTGAAAAGTGTAAATGTTGATAAGAAAAGCGCCCATGGCATTAATTCAGTCCAGATAACCTGACGAATATTTTGGCGGTTTAATACCCTTTAACCTCAAGTAAATGATCATCTGTCCCCGGTGATGAATGGAGTGTTCACAACCGAAGAGAAATACGGAGGCCAGAGTCCACTTTTTACCCCCATATTCAAGTGTTGATTGCAATTTTTCCTCGTCCAGTGATTCAAGTATCTGTAATCCATACTCAAAAGATTCTTTTAGGAGAGCGAGTACCTCTTTCTTTGATTTTCCCTCTGCTATAAATGCTGCTTTATCTTTAGGAGGTTTCACTCCTTTGGCCATGGACAAACCGAAGAAATTCCCCCTTGCTATATGGAGCAATTGCTCAGCATATGAGAATATCTCTTTGGTGGGTTTAAATCCATAATGTTCTTCCGGCATCATTTCAGCCGCTTCCATATAATACTTAAAAACACTCTGCCAATGTTTTTTAATAAAATCTTTTCCCGCCATCAAGGCAGTCGAACCCTGGAAAAGCACAATTAAAACAGAAATTATCAACATCTTTTTAATTTTCATTTATACCTCCCAAAATTACTTTTGCTTCTCAGTTATACTAAACCACTGAAAAGTAATCAAGATACTTGAAAAACCGTTTTAAAACGTGAGTTTTCGTAAGTTTTTCAATGTTGTATATTTTTAATTATTTTTTACAATATCCCTATGTTTTTAAAACTGTTGGTCACTATTTGGTCACCAATATTATTTATTGAGTAAGCTCAAATTAAATGTAACCGTATAAGGAACCACACTCAAGCTTTTTGAGGGTGAAGTTAAATCTGCGGATACAAATTTAAAAAAAAATGGACTTGTAATTATAGATTTTTTATGATAAATCTAGATTTAAGTAAGGGGATTATGTGACTATAAAACATATCTCAGGAGAAACCCAGGAAATGTGTGAAAGGTGTAAGCATATAAACCTTTTAATAATCCCAGATCAAAGATCAGGTGAAGGACTTGGTTATTATCAGGATAAAACCCGCAGATATCGCTGTATGCATCCAGAAAATGAAGACGACAAACCCATAAGCGAATTGAACGGTGATCTCCAATGCCCCTTGTATGAGACTAAATAACCTACGCTCTATTCAAAAAAAAAGAACATTTCTTATTACAATCAATAAAGATTAATTGTAACCGCTACTAGACCCTGCTCCCGGCAGGGCGGGTCCGGTTGGTGAGTTTCAACTCGACGCATCCCCTATCCCTGGGCTTATCCTGGCGCCGGTAACGTTTCCGTTACCCCGGCTAGTAAATAAAAGGGGTCATCCATTAGAAGGTAAATGTCAATAGTATAGAGTTGTTTTTTCCATCATTTGCAACAGTTATAGGAATACAAATCAGGGATTTTTTTATTAACTCCGAAGAGGTACAAATAACCTTGAATCCCCTTTTATTTTCTGGATCTTCACAAATTTCCAATGTTTTATATTTTTAATTATTTTTTACAATA
>CBFDCH010000342.1:0-3870 GCA_965603235.1 uncultured bacterium
TTCACCCCAAAAGGATTCTAGGATTTCAATCGCGAAGCCTATGATGGAGAAGAAGGAAAAAATAATCTCTTCCGAGCTGGAATTTTTAACCGACTTAACTGCCTTGGGAAAAAATCTGATCACTTCCACCACTCAGGAGGATAGTTTTGACAAGGTCGGCGATTTAATCTTCAAATTTATCAATCCCAAACGTCTCTATGTTTTCTTTTATGATGAAAACCAGGAGGAACTCCATCTAAAATACTCCCATGCCGGCAAAACCAGCAAGGATGAAAAAGCAAACATCTCAAAAACCATTGCCATGAAGGCGATTAAGGAAAAAGTTGCCATCCTCTCCTCCAACACAAAGAGTGATTCCCGTTTTGATGGTGCTCAGAGTATTATCATGTATGGCATCACCTCCGCCATCTCAGTCCCTATCTGGACAAAAAATTCCATCTACGGATTAATATATGCAGACACCACCGCCTTTGATCAAATGTTCAAGGAGAGAGATGTGGAGATCCTCTCCATAATCGCCAATTTTACGGGCCTCTCTATAGAAGGGATCAATAGTCTGAATAAGTTGAACAAGGAGAAAAAGATCCGCTCCAGGCTGGAAAGGTACCATTCCCCGGCCGTGGTTTCCAAAATTATGGCCGGTCAGGAAGAAAACACCCAGGAATTGCAGGCTTATAAGGAGACAGAAGCCACTGTTTTCTTCATGGATATCGTGGGCTTTACCACCCGGGTTGAACATATGAGTCCGGTTGAACTGGGCATTTTTCTGAATAATTTTTTCACAGAGATGACTGACATTATCTTTCAGTACAAGGGGACGCTTGATAAATATATCGGTGATGCCATCATGGCTGTCTTTGGCGCCCCCTTTGAGTTGGATAACCATGCGGAAGCAGCTATACTGGCAGCTCTGGATATGATAGAAAAACTAAAAGAGATGAATCTCAGCCTGAGTGCAAAGAAAAAAATCAATATCAGAATCGGTATCAATTCCGGCAAACTGATATCTGGTGATTTTGGATCCCCAAGACGTTTTGACTACACGGTTATTGGTAATACGGTGAATGTGGCTTCCCGCCTGGAATCATCAGTGGCTGGTGTAAACGAAATCATTGTCTCACAGGCGGTATATGCCAAAACAAAAAATTTGTTTGACTTTGATTTTCTCGGGGATAAAAAACTCCAGGGCTTATCCAAGCCGGTAAAGGTATACAAAGTCATCGCCAAAAAGGAGATAAAATGAAACAAAAACCGATAATTATACTCATTTGCCTCATTTTAATGACAATCCCCGCCTGCAAAAAATCCAATCCCGATACAGTACCGGGCCGCAACAAATTGAGTCTTATTGACAAAATTATTAATGAAGCCTGTTTTTACCTGAATAACGGTAACTATGATTTGGCTGAACTCCGTTTTCAACAGGCTTTGAAAAAAGATCCGACCATAACCCGTGCACTCAATGGTTTGGGAATCATCTATTTAAACAGAAGGCAATTTGATGAAGCTGAAAACCAATTTAAAAAGCTGCTGCAAATTAATCCTCAATATATTGATGCATACAATCAACTGGGAATCATTTCTATAGAAAAAAAAGATTATGATAAGGCCAAGCAGTACTTGCTTACTGCTGCCAATGCGCAAAAATATCGAACTCCTGAAAACGCCTACTTCAACCTTGCCAACCTGGAGATGAGGCGCGGCCGTGTGGATGCTGCCCTGCGCTACGTGGACAAGGGAATTAAAACCAACAAATTTTTTGCTCCCCTATACAATGTCAAAGGTATGATATTGGAGAATAAGAAAAAATATGAAGATGCTCTGTATAACTATAAAAAATCCCTTACCCTCCTGGAAGAGGAAAATGTTTTTTATCTGATAAATGTTGGCCGGATACATGGATTGATGGGCCATAAGAATGAGGCATTGGATGCACTTGAACGGGCGATGGTGAAAGCCCCAACCGCACCAATTCGAAACCAGATCCAAGCACTGATTAAGCAATTGGAAAAAAAGTAGTAAACAAGCCCGTTTTAAAAATAATCTTTCAGCAGGGCCAGACTCTTCTGCAAAAGGACCTTGTGAAAAACCTCAATTGTTAGAACACCTGTGAATTTTTCCAATAAGTTAAATAGATCCCGGTTAAAGGATACTGCGCAATGGTCTCTATTTTTTTCCTTTGAACTATCAACACCATGGATATGAATCACCGACGTTTGTTTGAGACGCGGCTCAATCTCCTGGAGTGGAAACTGGCGGTCCAGCACATGACCCACATCAATGCAATAAGCAATTCGGTTTGTGTTTACTACGGTGTCCAGAGCTGATACTGGTGTTGAAGTGTTTTCCAAGGCGATAGGCAAACCTGGAAATTTCTTGAGCAGGGACCGGAATAAACCGATGTATAGCTCATCTATCTCCACCTTGGCATCAGCGGAAATGTCCTGCCAATGACATGAATCCGGCAGGTCATAGTGAAAAATAAAAGCCAGTACTTTCAAACTGGAGAGAGCATCAATAATTTTTATGGCAAGTTGTTCCAGTCCCTGGAAATTTTCAAACAGAGTTGGTTCAAGCGGCATATGTACCGTGTAAGTCAAATCCGCGTTCCGCTGCAGGTACGCAAGAGTGTTTAAAACCTCGTTTTGAAAAAGGGGATCTTCTTCCTGGACCGAAAAAAGTAATAACTCAACGTCATTTACCTGACCGATCAGATGGGTGACATTCTCAATGTAACCGGTGGGGAGAACGTAGGACGGAGCGCCCAGGCGGAACGGTAACACCTGTTGCTTCTTCAACTGCCCGGGTATCCCTGCCTGCATGAAAAAAACCTCATCCGCATTTTCGGCAATTTTCCGGTTCCATCGCCCCTGCAGGTCATGAAAATATCGCCCGATTTGCGATGTTGAAACGGGCGCACAGCCGACCTCATTACTTACCAGAATCACATTTAATTGCTGCTGATCGATCAGCTTTATCAAAGAGTCAAGATATTGATCATCAATTTGGATCAATCCCTCCAAGGAGTTGTTTTTTTCATGTTCCATTAAACGATTGGACAGATTCAGGGTCAGGCAATCGATCACAACCGTCTCCGCAGACAGTCCTGCCAGAACACGGTTCAGGTCAAGGGGTTCTTCTATCAGCTTGAAACGGTCTCTCCGTCGTTTGCGGTGCCGGGCAATGCGGGCCTTCATCTCATCATCAAAGGCAATGGCTGTGGCTATGTATACCGGTTTGTGGTGATAAAGGAGGGCCCGGTTTTCAGCAAAAACCGATTTGCCGCTGCGAATGCCGCCCAAAACCAGAGTTATTTTTTTCATGATTTATCCCCCCTTAAAGGAGGAAATTGCCATGATTACCAGCAGGGCAACATGGTTGGCTTCCACGATAAAACCACACACGTCCCCTGTAACTCCGCCAATTTTTCTGCCGGCCCACCAGCCGGTGGCCAGGGAAACCGCCACAGATATGAAAAAATATTTGATATAGGCCAAACCAGAAAGATAGAGGAGCAGGAGTGTAAGCAGGGTAGCCAGAATGAACTGAATTTTTGTGGTATTCTCAATGAAAAGACGTCCGGTTCCTTCTTTGCCCGGATAGGAGAAAAACAGGGGTAACCACAGGATTGAATGCCTTGCCAGCATATGCACCACCAACATGTCCAGCCACATCAGCCGGCTCAAACCAGAAAAGAGAGAAAAGAACCAGATCCCCGCAGCCAGAACAGCAAAACTGCCGACAGCGGGCTCCCTCATTATAACCAATATCTCTGCTTTTGCTTTGCCGCTAAAAAAACCGTCAACCGTGTCCATCAATCCATCCAGGTGAAGGCCACGGGTTAAGGCAATATATGCAAATATGGTTAAA
>CBFDCH010000343.1:0-3861 GCA_965603235.1 uncultured bacterium
CTTCAATGGCAGCAGCCAGCATCATAACAGTTGGAGCCATGCCACACATGGAAATTTGTTCTTTAACCACCACATTATAGAGTCCCTGTGGATCCAGGGCCAGAATCGCATCTATGGCTTTCTGGTCTTTGCTGCGTGCACTATCCGCACTAATATAGTGACTCATATCTGTTGAAGCAACCATCAGGATATCATTGTTATCATTCACAAGCGAGGCAAGTTCTTTTCCGGCAGCCAGCAGCTGAGACAGATTCATAGAAGAAATAGTAACAGGAAGAATTCGTGCTTTGGGATTGATGTATTGGATAAAGGGAACCTGAACTTCCAGTGAATGCTCCTGATTCCCGGCAAGGGAATCCACGGCAAAAATCTGGGAATCCTCCGCCAGCTTCTCCCGCAAATCAACCGCAAGTGGCACCCGGTTCAAAGGGGTCTGCCAGGAATCGTTGCCATCAATTGCAAAAGGGTGGCCAAACCCACTATGATTCACTCCGAGAATGATTACGGTATCAGTTACCTTGATCCGGCCAAATCCCTTGCCAGCGCAACCACCCGAATAAACATAACCAGCATGGGGAGAGATAAGACCCAGTACTTGCTGACTCTGGGTAGTATCCACCATTTCCGCCAGTTCTTTTTCCAAGGCTCCCTTTTCCCCGGGATAAAACATTCCTGCAACAGCAGGCCTTCTTACCATTCCCTACCTCCTAAATAAAATCGTTACCTATATTATAATATTGATAAAAATAAAATCAAATATTTCTACTGCCAAACACACGAAAAAAATTAGGAAAGAACAAAAAAGGGGACAGGCGTTCTTTCACCTAGCGAAATTGTGACAAATATTGGGTCGATTTGAAAGAACACTCCGCATGGTGCCCTATTTTACCGGTAAAGAGGCGGATTAATTTATCAACATCAATCTTACCAATCCACTCTTCAATTTTTTCCCCAGGGGGATTGTTTTTGCTCCATCTAATCCAGTTCAACTCCTCTTCCTCAAGCTTATACGGTTCATCCTTCTGGCAGTTTTGACACAGAATTCCTCGAAAATCACTCTTAAACCAGGCCTGCGTCATCCCCCTGGCATAACAATTATAACAGATATCTGGATTAAACATCAGCCCTTCAATCCGCAGAATCCAAACCAAAAAATAGAGGAGTAGCGGCGCCATGGCAATATGCCGCTGCCGGTTTTTCAGCACTGCATCCAGCAACCGGTAAGTCCTCTGATCCTTTTGATTAAAGGGAATAAATTTTAGTAAAATTTCAGCGATCAGATAAAAATAAAAAATATTGCGGGAATCGGAAATTGTATGAAAATAGCTCTGAACAATGTCTCCTTTAGAAAGGGTTATTATCTCCCTGTTTTCTTTCCAATAATAGAAAAAATCACCTTCTGTAAACAGTTCAAGCAAGGAGCCAAAACGGTTTCTACCCTTGAGAGAACCTGGAGCTATAGCCTTTAATATTCCCCGGTTAATTGTGAGCAGGTGGACCAGTTTGTCCTGTTCACTGAAAGGGGTGACTGAAAGAACAAACGCCCGGGCAGATGAAAGGGGCATGGCGGAATTTAAAAGAGGACAATCGTGGCCAGGCCAAGGAAACAGAGCAGGCCGAGCACGTCGATCAACATGGTAACCAGCATTCCGGAGGCCAGGGCAGGATCAAGCCGCATTTTCTGTAAAAACATGGGGATGAGTGTGCCCAGGAGAGCGGCCATGAACAAGTTGAAGATAATGGCAACGCCAAAGATGGCACCAAGCATCCACTCGCCGCAGATCAACGACGAAATTACAGCCGCAACACCGCCAATGGCCAGACCACTGCCGATTCCTATCACCAGTTCTTTGAGCACTATTTTTTTGGATCGCTTCCACTCCAGGTTTCCCAACACAATTTCCCTTACCATTATGACCACAGTCTGGTTGCCGACCACTCCACCAATAGCGGCCACAACCGGCATAAAAACCGCCAGCCACACATACTTCTCAATAGATCCCTTGAAAATGGCTACGATAACGGCGGCAAAAGCGGTGGTGAACAAACTTAAAAAGAGCCAGGGAATCCGTTTGCCCAGCGATTTGCCCACCGGCTGATCAATGCTGTAATCCTGGGTTATTCCAGCTAATTTGTAAATGTCTTCAGTGGCTTCGCTCTGGATAATATCAATCACATCATCCACAGTGACCACTCCGGTTAATTTGTCAGTCTCATCAACCACAGGAATGGCCAGAAGATTATAATTGGCCACCACAGCTGCAACCTCCTCCTGGTCGGTAAAGGCATCCACCTTGTAGACATCAGTATTCATAATTTCTTTTAATTTCGTTTTGGAATTGACCAGAATTAATTGTTTGAGTGACACCACCCCGGCCAGATGTTGATCATCATCAATGACATAGAGGTAAAAGGGAACTTCAACCTCTTCAGAGGCGAGTTGAATGGCAGCGATGGCATCCCCTGCCGTGGTTGACACATTGAGGGCTAAAAAGTCCGTGGACATAATCCGGCCAGCGGATTCTTCCGGATAAGCAAGCTGTTCCTGGACGACTTCAGCTTCCTCCCGTTTCATCATTTTGAGGATTTCAAGCTGCAGCTCTTCTTCAAAGAGAGAGATCAGTGATGCCGCATCATCGGAGGACAATTCTTCTAAAATGGGAGTAATCTGTTTAATATCAAGGTCTGAAAGAATTTCCACGGCGATCTCAGGTTTGATCTCACTGACAATCTCTGCAAATTGCGCCATTTCCATTTTTTTATCAAAAAAGAGCTGAATGATAATCTGCTGTTCCTGGCCGCTCAGATTTTCAATAAGGGTGGCCACATCTGCATAGTGGATTTTTTTCAACGCATTCCACAGGTGTCCCAGAGTCCGCAGCTTTATAAACTGTTTGGTGAAGCGGAGTAGTTTTTCAAGGGCAACCTGTTTCATAAAAAAACTCTACCATATTTGGGTAAAAACTTCAATATGAAGATATATCAAGGATTTCAACATAACCATGGCCCCTCGAGGAAAACAGATCACTTGAATGGGTCCTACGAAATAGTATTGACCGGAAATGGTGGAAAATGATGTTTTTCAGGCCTGAGAAATTGTCAGGCCTGCTTTATCTCAATTTCATCTCCATCCACCCCGATATCGAACCTGGATTTACCTTCCTCCTTTGTGATTAAATCAAGCAATTTTAGTTTTATGTTTCTCTCCACGAATTCGGAAACCGAATGGGCAAAATGACCCCGTTGCTGGGCGGCGATGGATATAAGTTTGATTACTTCCTTGTTTACATTTATAACAGCATTGTACCGTTTTTTAACTTCATTGCGCAGTGCCTGCAGTTTTTGGGTGGCAATGCGGCGGAGGTGTTTTTCCTCCAAAGGGGAAAATTGGATGATTTCATCCACCCAATCGAGCACATTCATGATTTTTGGCGGTATTACCAGTTCCGTGGATATTTTTTTCTCTTTAACAAAACCTATGGATGTGCTGTGAACCGTTTTGCCTATACTGGTCAGGCTGAGGATAAGGATGTTATTGGACAATAAATACTTATCCCCGTATGGATCAATGATTTCACCGCCTTTGACAACCTCTCCGATAAAGCGGAGCACCGCAGGATGGGCAGCCAATATATTATCAAAAAAAATTACCGAAAAAGGGTGTTCTTCCACCTCCTTGACAAGAACGCCCTCTCCGTTATTATTTGATCCCACCAGTTTCTTGGCATCACTGCTCTTGGTGAAATCAGCCAGGTCTATGACGCGCAGTTTTTCAGTACTGCCAAACAGATATTCGGCAATTTTAGCAGCCACAAAACTTTTACCAACTCCGGTTGCACCCAAAAACAGGAAAATACCCCC
>CBFDCH010000344.1:0-3857 GCA_965603235.1 uncultured bacterium
TGGGGCACCTCGGTAATACGACTCGCATAATCAATCGAGTATTTTTTTACATGATTTGCGAATTCGGCAAATCCCTGGATATAATTTTCTATAAATTGAAGGTCTATCTGTCTCTTTTCGATTAAAATTTTGGCCACAGCGAGGGCCAGGGCCCCGTCTGTGCCGGGCCGCACCTGAATCAGTGTGTTGGCCCGGTCTGCGGTGGGAGTTCTCCGGGGATCAATAACGATGAGTTTTGCTCCATTCTCCTGTGCCCTGGTGATAAAATTGGTCTGATGTATATTGGTCTCTGCCGGATTCTTGCCCCAGCAGATAATTAGTTTTGCATTGGCCATGTCCCAAGGAGGGGAGTGTTTGTTTTCCCCCAAAACCAGCCGGGTTGCTTCCAAACCCGCTGGCCAGCAAAGATCTCCATAGGTGCCGGTATACCCTCCATACAGTCTCCAGAAATGGGTTGAGACTTCATTTATGATGCCTTTGGTACCGCTGCCGGACAGGAACATCACACTCTGGGGTCCGTAATCCGCTCTGATTTTTCTGAGTTTGGCAGAGATGATCAGAATTGCCTTCTCCCAGGATATCCGCTCCAGTTTCCCGGTGACGGGATGTCTTTTTGAGGGATAGAGGAGTCGATCCGGAGAGTACACCCTTTCCAGGTAGCTTTGCCCTTTCAGGCAAACTCCTTCGTTCGTGGCCTTATTGTGCGGGTGTGGTTCAATTCTCTTGATTTGGCCCCCTTCCACGTAGACCTTTAGGCTGCATGTACTATAACAATTTCTTGGACAGGCCGTGGTATATTCAGTCATCTTCTCGCCCAATTATTTATTCCCTTTTAAAATTCTTCTGTCTGTATAAAAAAAAGTCATGATATTCAATTGAAATTATAAGAGATATAATATTTTTAGGCAATCAACGGCCTATGGAACCAGAATGTTTTCGCAGTAGAATCCAGGTGGGATACACCAATGAGGAACCAGCATTATTGTTGAGTGGACGACTGGTATTCTTTTTTTACCTTGATAAGCAACCAGATGGTCAGGCCGACGCCAAGGATGAGCAGGACAAAAAAGAGGGCCATGACTCCATATTGAGTCTGGGCAGCGATGGGGGAAAAATGATTCTTGAAAGGTTGCAGGTGCAAGAAGCGTATATGGTCTCGGATGAACACAAAAAGGATCAGACTGGCGACCAGCAGTGATCCGGCCAGGTAAACCCTTCTCCTTAAATAAAACCAGCCGGTTAGTATGAGCAGAATGATGAAGCAAATGATTAATGCTCCCCACAGCCGTCCGGTGTTGAAGAGTTGATCCCTCACCGCCTCCGGCAGCATCAGCAGGAACAGTGTGAAGGCAGGGGCAGTCACAAACGAGAAATAGCCGGCCAGGTTGGCGCCAAAATGAAATCCAAGCCCTCCGTTTTCCCTTTTGGTCTTCTTAAAAAAAATGGCCGAAAAGGCACCGCCAATCACCAGGAAGAGGAAAAGATAAAGTGTATACCTGGGGACAAGGGTGGGATCATTGAGGTTCAGATTCCAGCCGGCCATGCTGTTAAAATAAATTTTCCAATTTTTGGGCACCAGCATCAACGAATTAATATTTACCAGAATAAAGGCGATGGCTGAAAAAAACAGGATTACCATCAGCGACATAGCTGCCCGCCATTTAGCCGATGCTTCTTTCTTTAAAACAACCCAATAGGCCAGGTAATAGGAGGTCATTAGGAACAAAATGATTGCCAATAGCGGGATGGCCACGATTATAGCGGAGGTGTAGAAAAAGTTTCCGTACAAGGTTTGTAAAAATAGCAGGGGCGCCACGCCTGAGTTGATGGTAAAGGCAATGGCAAACGGCAGAATGCGGGTGTGGCTGGATGCGATTCCCTGCCACTGAGGATTTTGTTTCCCTTTGTAGTGGGCCACAATAGCCTGGGCGGCAGTGCCAAAGGTGACGCCAGTACTGATCAGGTGGAGGAAATAGGTGAGCAGGGAGAGTATCTGCAGCCATATGGCGGCCACAGGCAGGCTATCCGGGGCCGGGATTAAGGAGGTGATTTCATTCATTTTTTTCTACTCAACCTAAACAGGTATTGGGCCAGGACCTGTTTTTCCTGGTCTGTGCCCTCAAAGGGGGGCATATCTTCGCTCAATGAGTCGAGCTTTTCCATCAGGGTGACCATCTCCTGTAAGCTGGGAATGGTTGCCAGCTTATCCCCGATCTCATCAGTGGTATCATGACAGTCCGCACAAAAATTCTTAAAGAGAGCTTCGCCTGAAACCTCAGATGCCGGAGGTTTATGTGTGTCTGCTGGTTGGCCTTCATGGGAGATGGCAAAGAGCCATTGGGCCAGCGCCTCTTTTTCCTGTTCGCTGCCAATGAAGGGGGGCATCTGGGGAGTAATCCCCGGTAAGCGGCCGAGCATGGTGGAAATTCTTTTCAAGTTCCATTTTTTTATGGCTGGAATGAAGTTGTTCTTGATCCCAAGAGAATGGCAGGCATAGCACTGGATGCGGAAGAGGTCTTCTCCTGCCTGCAGGCTATTTTGTCCGCTAATTTCTTTCACGTGTATCCATTTGGCTTTGTCCAGAATAGGCTGATCCTTGATTTTCTTGATCTGATCAACTCTTATACCGTTGGGGTACATATAATTACCAATAATATATGGTTTTCGGGCAGATTCGCGCATGAATTCAAAGGAGCCAAAAAAGATAAAAATAACTGCCAGTATGCCGATGGCGGCTGAAAATTTCAGCTTCCGGGCCTTCCAGCGGGTCAGGAGAAAAACCAATACCGTGAAAAGAATAATGCTGGTTACCAGGAAAATCAGGGAGTGTTTCATTAATATCGACTTGGCCGGCAACCCCTTTTTTAGCGAAGCGGGAATGGAAAGGTAGTACCATACCAGCGAGGGCATCATTCCCAATAGGGAAATCAGGATCCACCTGCCATTGTAACGAACCAGGTCTTCCTTCTCCTGCCCTTTAAATTTTCGGCTGGCTGTTAGCAGGGCAAAACTTCCGGCCAGGGCAAAACAGAGGAAGGTACGAAAGATTGAGGAGGATAGAAAGGTGGGATTAAAAATGGCAGGCCAGAACGTCTGGGTTTCCACCCATTTCCCCGGCGATAGCATAAAGCTGAGAATAGCATTAATGACAAAGAGCGATGCCCAGGCGGCAAAAAAGTATATCCAGCCAATCAGCTGGTGTAGTTTGGCGGAAATTTTGTCAAACGTGTAATAATAGAGGAAAGCGGTGATAATTTCGATAGCAAAAAAGATCCACTCAATGGCCCAGGCAAATACAAAAAAATGGATTAAAAAGGACGTGGCATCGGGCCCGGCCAGCAAAATGGTAAACCAGATTCCCACGCCGGTAATGGCGCCAAAAACCATGGTGAGGAGCATGAAAAAAAGGGTATGTTTTTTAACATACTCAAGCATGAAGGGTTGCTGAAGGCGCCGGGCTCTCTTTTCAGTTAAGACCAGCCAGAGACCCCCGCCCACCGCAAAGTGGGAGACCATAACATGGATGATTGCCACCAGGGCGATGACCAGGGGTCCGCCCACCGCAGGAACGTACCATACTGGATAGTTCATCTATCGGTTAATCTCGGTTAGGGATTGGTACAGCCGCATCAATTCTCAGTTAGAATTTCCTCGTCATATATCTTTTCAAAGTGTAATTTGTGGCCCGCTTCTTCAGAGGCCAGCCTGAGGAAGAGGTTTTTGACGTCTCCGCTATCTGCCTCGTCGGCCAGTCGGGAGTAGAGCTGGTTGGCCTTCTCTTCTCGCTTCATGGCAATAATCAGAATATCCTGGTAACTCATGTTTGCAGAAGGTTCAATGTCAAGCATATACTCGGA
>CBFDCH010000345.1:0-3855 GCA_965603235.1 uncultured bacterium
TACCGGTGATATTGAGCCTAAGGGCGGTCTCTTTGGTATGGTAGCGAAAAAAAACACCCTGCACCATCCCCTTAACCAGGTAATGATGTGTTTTCATATCACAATTATATTGAAAGGAGGGTCTCGGAGTCAAGCAATATTTTAGTTTTTATTTTATCCGATCCGGTTGACAACAGATATTGTTTTAAAATATAATTTTTATGTGAGGTAGCATGCAAAAAAGAGAAGTAGATCGAAGAAAACACAAAAGGGTCTTTTTTACCATGAAAGAAGGTGTTAGCATTATTGTGAAGACCGCGAACACATCAGAGGATCCCATCTCAGCCACCTTGTTAAGTATTGGTTTGGGAGGTATCAGCTTTGCTGTTCCCAGGGTCAAAGCCAATGAGATTAAAGCGGGTGATAATATTATAGTTGAATCGATTGATGGATTGAAAACCTTGAGCGATATCAAAAATCTTAATACTGATGTAAAATATGTTATTGATTATGATGTTTATATCTATATCTCTTTTGGTTGCGAGTTTGGCGAGATTTCTGAAGATCAGAGAAAACAGATCAAGGTACTGGTTGAGGAACGCCTTAAAAAATTAGACAATCAGATTTAATTGTAATTCTGTCTATCATTGCTATCGTGGGAATTTAGCAAGTTTATTATTCTACTTGAGTGGCTCCAAGTTTTTCTCTCACAATTTTTGTCACCGTGCGAAAATCAACTTTACCACTGCCCATTTTTGGCAGTTCGGGAATCAATAAGAACTTTTTGGGGACAGCCATGGAAGGCAGCTTTTGGGCCATTTTCTGTCTGATCTCTTTTTCATCTACCTTTGCTGTAATAACAGCGACAATTTTTGCACCCTTGCTGGGATCTGGTATTTCAACCACACAACAATCGGTGTGTTCCGGCAATAGCTCCTCCAACACAGACTCGGTTTTTACCAGGGATACCATTTCGCCGCCGATCTTGGCAAAACGTTTCAGCCGCCCCCTGTGCCAGAGGTATCCGTCCTGATCCATGATGCCCATATCGCCTGTATCATACCAGCCATCTTTTATCCTTAAAGAAGTCTCTTCAATATTATCAAAATAACCCTTCATGATTGAATCACCCTTTACCAATATTTTACCCTCCTGGTTGGCAGGCAAGGTCTTGCCCGTGGCCAGGTCTGTGATTTTAACCTGCACATTGGGAATTGGTTTGCCAAGGCTGCCAGGCCGATTGGCCTCCGGTGTGTTGACGGAGATAACCGGGCTGGTTTCAGTACAGCCATACCCTTCCATCAGTTCGATGTTATGCTTACTGCGATATTCCTCCCTCAGCCAATTGGGGGTTTTATCTGCCCCGGAGATGACCAGTCGTAAGGTGGAAAGATCACCGGCTTTAGCTTCCTTCACATATCCCGCCAAAAACACAGGCGTGCCGGCAGTGATTGTGGCTTTTTCCTGTTTGATAAGAGAGGGAATTTTTTTGTAATCAAGGGGATTGGCATAGGTAATGGCAGTTGCGCCCAATATCAAAGGGAGCCACAAATTGGTGTTATGGCCAAATACGTGGAATAGGGGCAGGATAGAAAAAAAGGTATCCTGGTCGGTTAATTTCATTATCTCAATTTCAACTTCCAGATTTGCGCTGAAATTTTGGTGGGTCAACTCCACCGCTTTGGGTTCCTTCTCACTGCCGCTGGTGAATAATATAACCGCATCCTGGTCAGGAGTGACAGGCTCGCACCAATTGATAATTGAATTGGCGGAAAATTTTGAGCGCACGGCTGCTCCCAGCTTCTCTCCTATGGATATCTCTTTCATAAGGTCTTCAAGGAATATCATCCCCGGAACCAGGGGAGATTTGATTTTTTCCAGGAAGGCCCGAGAAGTGATAATTGTTTTAAAATTGCACATAAACTGGGCGTATTCACAGTTATCTGAAGCACCGGTTGAATAATTGATCATTACCGGTACCTTTCCAGCCATTAATACTCCCAGAACGGATAAATAGGAACCGGCTGAATTGGGAATCATGATGCCAATATAGCCATCCTTAAACTTTTTTATCTTCTTGGCCAGAATCATTGATCCAATGAGAGCCCTGCCATAGGGGACCCTTCGCTGGGTAGTAAGGTCAATGATGGCCAATTTTTTCGAATTTAACTTGGCCTTTTTAATAAATTCATGGTGCAGAATCATAGTAAACCTCCAAGGCATAATGTCATAAAATATGCCTGAATCATATTTTAGTATTTACTTACTCTAACGACAAGGTTGAACTGTGGTATTGAGATATGGAAGATGCCTGAGTCAGGGGAATCCAGTAGACGCAGTATTTTTTACCATTGATGCGGATGTCTCGGTCTGATACGTGTGATAGTTTTTGAGAAGACTCGAGGAGACAAATTTGTACCTCCTGATCATAGTTGCTGCACTGGTAGCAGAGGGTCATGAAATCAGCATCCTTTTCAATTAATTTACGAATCTCCTGCTCTCTTGTTGTGTTTAACAAGGCAGCTTCCTGCTTGGTTTCCTGGATGGTTTTTCTTTTGTTTAGATCAATGGCATACTTGGAGAACAGAAATCCCAGCACCAGGATGACGGTGAGTCCTCCGCTAAAATATATCATCTTGCCATTGACCAAACGTCCGGTAAACACATCTATGAAGGTGATGAGCCATAGGGCGATAAGAAATATTACAGGGACTATTTTTTTAGCACTGCTGGAGAGTTCGCGGCTGATATAACCCATGTACTAAGAATTATAAAAAAATGTAACAGGGAAAGCAAGACAAATTTTTTGAATAATATTTCAGCTTCCTTGACAACGATTTTGCCATTTGTTATAGTCGGATGGGAATTTGAAAGTTTGAGGAGGCAAGATGTGTAAAGGTAATCGTTCTATCAAGAGAGTGGTTTACTCAATTTCATTAATTGTCTTTATAGTACTATTTGCCGTATCTACAGAATCGTGCAGCAAGAAACAGGAAACTCCGGCGGATTCAGTCCTAAAAAAAATTAAGGATTCAGGGGAAATTGTAGTAGGCACCAGTGCTGATTATCCACCTTTTGAGTTTTACCTGATGAATGATAAAGAAGAGGATATTGTTGGCCTCGACATTGACATTGCCAATCAAATAGCCAGAGAGTTGGGAGTGAAACTGGTTGTGAAGGATATCATTTTCAGCCAGTTGTTTCAAGCGCTGGATGAAGGAAAGGTACATTTTGTGGTTGCTGGACTGACACCAACCGAGTCAAGAAAAAACAAAGCTGATTTTTCGACGATCTACTACCAGGCCATTCAGAATATTTTGATCCGGGCTGCGGATAAAGAGTCCATTCGATCCATTGAAGATCTGCGCGGTAAAAAGGTGGGTACGCAAAAGGATTCGATCCAGGATGAAATGATTCGCGCTCAAATTGTTGGTGCTACTTTTGTTAATAAAGATGTAGTACATGACCTGATCAAAGATTTGAAAGCTGGAACCATTGATGCCGTAATTCTGGAAAAACCGGTGGCGGAATCTTTTGTCCAGAGATACGAGGAATTCACCAATATTGAATTGAGTGACAAAGATACTATGCTGGGATCTGCTGTTGCAGTGAAAAAGGGAAGCCTGAAATTGTTGGATTTTATCAATAAGATATTGGTAAAGCTAAAAGAAGCCGATAAAATCACACAATTTGTGGAAGCAGCCAAAATTCAGGCGAATAAGAGAAATCCATAGCTGTAAAGAAGTAAGTCTTCCGATCTGACCACAGCTGCACATTATTGACATATCTATAATAATTCCAAAATAAAAAAGGGGACAGGCGCCAAATTTTTGGCAGTGGAAGTTCCGTTATTTTGGATGATTGACATAGCCTATC
>CBFDCH010000346.1:0-3849 GCA_965603235.1 uncultured bacterium
AAAAGTAGGGATTTGAAGTGAGGAACAAATCTTCTATAAGTGTATCCATTTCCTGGGGGAGCAATTTTTGACCGATCTTTATGGCCTTTTTACAGGCAATAGTAGCAATGATTTTGTCTGTAAAATTTACCTCATCCCTTGGTAGATGAAGCAGTGCCAGCAGTACATCCCTGACCTCCTTTTCCGGGATGATCTCAGGGAATTGTTTAATATCCACGGTATTGCCGCTTAAGAGGTTTATTTGGAAACCCAGCGAGGTAAGGAGATCGATCTTTTCATCATCCAGACTGGCAAGTTCTGAGGGTGAGAGGTCAATCACTATGGGAAATAGGGGAGAGATGGCGGGGATATTGTTTGTTTGATATTGATTTTTAAACTTATCGAAAAGGATCCGTTCTTGAGCATTGTGCTGATCGATAATTAAGAGCTGTTCTCCTCTTTCGACCACAATATAGGAGTTTAAAAATTGGCCCAGCAGTTGAAAATCCTTGTCGGCAGCGGCAAATGAATGAAAAAGAAGTGACTGGTTTTCATTTGTCCCCAGGCCGGCAGTTTCAAAGTGGGTCCTGAGGTGCCCGGCTGAATTCTTGTTAATATTAGGTATATTGTTTTTGTCTGGATAATCGGGAATATGAGCCTGGTGGACTGTACGGCTGATGAATTGGTATATATCACTTGAATTTTGAAATTTTATCTCCAGTTTCATGGGGTGGATATTAACATCAATCTCATGGGGCGGAAGCTGGAGGAGCAGGATGCAGCCTGGATGTTTACTCTTTTCCAGGAATTTTTGATAGCTGTTGTTTAAAGAAGCGATCATCACTTTTTGCCTGACTGCCCGCCCATTTACAAAGAAGTATTGGTAGCGTTTGGAGGGGAAACCGCTGTTAATTTTTGAGATAAATCCGTCGATACGGTACTCACCTTCAGCAAAAGCGGTTTGTTGCATAGAGTGTAGGAATTCTTTACCAAATATCTGGTAGATGCGTTCCTCCAGGGAGTTGGTTTGGTTATAGGTAAACATGGACCTGTCGTTGTTGATCAGGGTGAAGGAGACTTTGTGATGAGCCAGAGCCATCTGCTCCAGGAAGGTGGTGATTTGTTTTAGTTCGGTCCGTTCATTTTTTAAAAATTTTTTCCGCACCGGGAAATTATAAAAAAGATCCTTGATTTCAATGGTCGTGCCCCGCTGCCAGGCAATTGTTGTTTTGGTTTCCAACCGGTTGTTGATAAAAACACCCTTGATGCCTTTACCTTGGGAATTAGCAGCAGTTTTAATTTCGATTTTGGCCACTGCCAGTATGGATGGCAAGGCTTCGCCTCTGAATCCCAGGGTTTGCAGGTGATCAAAATCTGACAATCTACTCAGTTTGGAAGTGGCGTGGCGCTTGAACGCCAGCTCCATATCCTCCTCCAGAAATCCTTCACCATTGTCCATCACAATAATGGACGTTTTTCCCCCCTCAAGGGTTCTCACCTCAATAGTGTCTGCACCAGCATCCAGGGAATTTTCCACCAGCTCTTTAACAACAGAGGACGGCCGTTCAATTATTTCACCGGCCGCAATTTTAAGGTAAACGTCCCGCTCCAGTTGTTTTATTTTGGCCATCGGTATTTTCCAATTTTTCCTAGGATACTATTCTAACAATAAACCATTCATGCTACAAGAATAATTATCCATCCACCTTCCCACTAAGGGTAAAGTCAATGGTTGAGTATATGAAGGAGTACTGATTTATTCAAACTCTTTTTCTTCGATGACCTTGCTGATAAGCTCCATAAGATTTGAGACTTTAAAGGGCTTGAAGAGAAAATAGTTTATTCCCAGGGCTTTGATATCCTGAATGACTTTCTCTGTGGCATAACTGGTAATGACGATGATTTTTAAACCCGGGTTGATGCGAGATAACTTTTGGATTACCTTTTTCCCGTCCAGAACCGGCATAAAAATATCAAGCAGAAGCAAATCGGGTTTAACTTTTTCCTTTTTATAAATATCGATTGCTTTTTTTCCATTGACTGCTTTTAAAATATTGTAGCCATATTCTGTTAGCACATTTTCAAGATAATCGAGAATTTCGACTTCGTCATCCACAATCAAAATCGTCTTTTTTTGCATTTGACTGAAAATAGGGAAAAAGCCTGAATCATCAGATGCTGAACTGTCTTTGATCTGTGAAACTGCCGGCAGAATTATCTCGAATGTTGTTCCTTGGCCGGGTTTGGAATTTACAAAAATGAATCCTCGATGACCTTTAACCATGCCATAGACCATGGACAGTCCCAGGCCTGTCCCCTCTCCTGCCGGTTTAGTAGTAAAAAAAGGTTCGAATATGCGCTTGCAGATAGCTTCATCCATTCCCGGACCAGTATCGGATACGCTGAGATAGACATATTTGCCGACCGGCACAACAAAATCATGATATTTTTTTGGTTTTAAGTAGTCTTTTATCTGGGTGGTTATGGTAAGGTCTCCACCCTCTTTCATTACATCCTGGGAATTAATAACCAGGTTCATTAGACTCTGATAGATCTGGTCATAATCGGCCAGTACATAATACATCTTATCTCCCAGGTCCAATTGTACGTGGATTGATTTGCTAAAGGTGGATCTGATGATGTCAAAAACTTCCTTGACAATAAGGTTTATATTCACCAGTTTCTCGATACTTTTCCCTTTTCTGGCAAATCCGAGCAATTTTGAAGTTAATCCGGCAGCTCCCAGAGCGGCTTTCTGGATCTTGGAGATATAGGATTTCTCCTTGCTGTTTTCCTGGAGATATCCTTTTAAAAAGGAGGTGTAACCAATGATGGACGTGAGAATATTATTAAATTCATGGGCAATTCCGCCGGCCAGAATTCCCAGGCTCTCAATTTTTTGAGTATGGATTAATTGGGTTTTAAGCTTCATTTCTGCAGTGGCATCTTTGCCCAGTTCGCAGATGAAGTTTTCCTTGGAATCCGGATTGAACATGGTCTGAGATATCCAGTCCACCACCACACTTTCGCCTTCGTGAGCCTGGTATTCTACCCGGTATTTGTGACATTTATTTTTCAAGATTATTTTGTAATATTCATGGACAAAGCGCCTAGTCTCTTTATCTGCAAAGGTGTCCCACCAATATTGTCCCACCAATTCCTTTTCATTTTTACCCCTCAATCTTAAGTATGCCTGGTTGACGTAGAGGTATTTGCCCTCAGTAGTGGATATGTTAGCCGGATTTTCGCTTTGATCGAAAAAGAGTTTAAACAGCTGCCAATTCTTGGGTTTCACCATTCTACAAAAGAGCACTCAAAGATACAGATATACTTGCATTCAGCTCTTATCTCCCTGGAGGTATCCTTTTCTATACTTTTTATGAGGAAATGAAACGGTTTCAAGGCCTTCATTTCTCCATTTATAACATATTGCACTTTTTTTTTCAATTGACAGAAATTGTTAATGTTTTTATAATAATAAAATGGATGGAGCTCGCTTGGAAATTGTAAAATACGGGGATGATGTTCTAAAACTGAAGGCCCGTAAGGTTGAAAATATCGATGAAAAGATAGTCGAATTGGTGCATACCATGAGAGTCACTCTTGCCAGGGTAGCCGGAGGTATAGGGCTGGCTGCACCACAGGTAGGCAAATCACTGCAATTGGCCATTGTCGATCTTTCACTCTTGGATGAGGAGGAGGAGTTTTTTGTCCTGATAAATCCCAATATCGTTCAGTCTGATGGGGATGAAATTGAAGATGAGGGATGTTTATCCATCCCCGGATTTACTATGCCGGTTGAGAGGAAAACAAAATTATTGTTACAAGCCTGGGATCTGCAAGGAAAAGAGATCCGCCAGGAAATCGAAG
>CBFDCH010000347.1:0-3842 GCA_965603235.1 uncultured bacterium
CGGCCCCCTCGGTGCCAGGCACACGGTGGAATCAGATTCATTTCACCGCACCTCCTACATGTTCCAGATGATTATGGCCGCCAAGCACGGTTTTGTGACCATTAACATAGACACCAGGGGCCAGTCCGGTTACGGCCGCAAATTTAACGAGGCCAACTGGCAGCAGTCGGGAAAACCCCAGGTTGAAGACCTTGAAGATCTGGTCAGACATATATCCACTGGTTTTGGTGTGGATGCAAAAAAAGTAGGGCTGCATGGCTGGAGTTTTGGCGGATTCCAGACTTTAATGACCCTGTTCACCTCTCCGGAAACCTTTGCCTGCGGCGTTGCCGGCGCCGGGCCCACTGAATGGGAAAACTACAACTCCTGGTATACCGGCTCCACCATTGACGAGTCAAAACGCGGCAAACTGAACATACGCAAACATTCACTCATCCCATTGGCCAAAAACCTGAAACACCCGCTCCTGCTGATACACGGCATGATGGACCCAAATGTTCTTTACCAGGATACGGTGAATGTGTACAAAGCCTTACTTGCCGCTGGTAAAGAGACTCTGGTTGACCTATTCCTCGATCCCGAAGGGCGCCATGGCATGGGCGGATACGTCAAAAACAAATCTTTGTTCAAAAAATACGAATCCTGGTTTTTGAAACATTTGAAATAAAAAAAAACTTCGCCCTTTATTCGTACTTGAGGGTTTCCACCGGTTTTTTCCGAGCAATGCGCAGGCTGTGAAAACTGGCAGTGATAAAGGCAATCAAAATGGCAGTCATCCCGGAGAGGATGAAGATCAGCGGTGAGATACCAGTACGAAAGGCAAAATTCTTCAGCCAGGAAAATGACAGCCATAAAGAGATCGGAGTAGCAATAACCAGGGCTATCACCACCACAATCAGAATGGGCTTAAAAAGGACCGCCACAATCTGGGAAATGGAAGCGCCCAGAACCTTTCTTACTGCCACCTCCTTAGTACGCCGTTCAGTCGAATAAGAGGTGAGTCCCAGCAGGCCCAGGCAGCAGATTAAAATGGCGACATAAGAAAATAAACGGATTAAATTCAATTGTCTGGTATCATTTCTGTAGAGCTGATCCAGTTCTTGATTAATAAAGGAATATTCAATGGGGCTGCCCTTTATCATTTTCTGCCACTTGTTTTTGATAAAATCCAGGGTCTGGCTCAGCTGCTGCCCTGCAATTTTAACGGTCAGAAATCTGGGTGTACCCATGGGCAGAGTAATAAACATGGGCTGTATCTCCTGGTGCAGTGAGAAGAAATTAAAATCCTTTACCACACCAATCACCTCACCTCTTGAATACTTTTTGCCAATGGGATCGGTCCAGTTCATGCGCCTGACCAGGGCCTCATTAACAATCACCAGGCGTTCCGGATTCTTCACTCTGGCAGGATTAAAATTTCTCCCTTTCAACACCTTGATCCCCATGGTGTCAAAATAGTCTGCATCCACCCGCATATGCCTGAAAGCATGACCATCCATGGTACCGGTCTCAGTCTCCCACTTATAGGCCCACCCTTCAATACCCTGGCCGGCAACGGCAGTGGAAAATGCAGCGGATATTATGCCGTTCTGGGCGGTTATTTCTTCCTTAAATGCCTTCATTTTGGTAAGGATACTCCTGTCCTTAACCATAATGACCATCATGTTTTCCCTGTCGAATCCCAGGTCATGGCTGCGCACAAAGAGGAGTTGGTTTTTCATGAGCATGGTCATGGCCAGAATTCCAATGGTGATGACAAACTGAAAGACCACCAGGGTATTGCGCAGGGACCAGTTTCCCGGCTTGGTTTTAAATTTACTTTTTAAAACACTGGCTGGTGAAATCCGCGTCAGGTAAAATGAGGGATAAATACCTGAGATAAAACCAGTAAACAATGCAATCAAGAGTGATCCGGCCAGGAGGATCAGATTGGAAAAGGGTCTGAATTGCAGCTCTTTAAGGATTAGCTGGTTAAAAGGGGTGGCATGGAGAATCAACTTCACCAGTAAAAAGGCCAGCACCAGGGAAAAAAACGAAAGGACCATTGATTCACTGAGGAACTGGGCAATCAATTGATTCCTCCCCGCTCCCACCACCTTTTTTAAGCCGATCTCCTTGGCCCGGTTGCTGAATCTGGAAGTAGCCAGATTGATGTAATTAATGGAGGCCAGCAGCAAAATAAAAAAACCAATACCAGCGAATCCCCATAAAAAGACCCGGTTTCGTTCTGAAAACCGTTTCCAGATCCTGGAGTTGAGGTAAATATCGGTCAGAGGCTCCACAACAGCTCGGTAATTGATAGTATCCTTTCCCGCCATTTTCTGGTCGTAAAATTTCTGAAACTTCTGCTGGAACAATTCCGAGGTAAAACCCGGCCCAAATAAAAAATAGGTGGTTATGGTCATACCGCTTCCCAGATATCTGGGATTTAGCAAACTGCTGGGATCGACTTCCTTGAGCAGGGTGGAAAGAGATACGAGGGCATTAAAAGTTAAATGGGAATTATCGGGCAAATCCCTGATTACACCGGTCACTTTGAACAATCCTCGTCCGGGAATCTCTACCATTTCACCAACCGGATTTCGCGATCCGAAAACTTTTGAGGAAACCTGTTCGGTCATAACAATGGTATCGGGATCCTGCAGTGCTTTTTGTGGATTGCCATATAAAAAGTCATGGCTAAATACTGCAAACACATTGGCATCCGCTGCCCAATAATTACTTTCAGTAAATGTTTTGTTATTGTATTTAAGAATTACATCACCCACAGGTGTAAAGCGTACAAAGGCTTCAATTTCCGGCATCTCTCTCTTCAACAACGGCCCCACTGCCAGGTTGCAGGTGGATTGTGTACTATTGACCCCGCCAATGGTCATATTTACCCCAAAGCGGTGAATACGTTCATGATTGATGTGGTGCCTGTCATATGAGAGTTCGTTTTGAGCCAGTAACAGGATAATAATGGCAAAGGCAATGCCAGTCGATAATCCAATACAATTTAAAACAGAATGAAATTTATCCTTTACCAGGGTACGTATGGCCAGTTTTACATAGTTGAATAACATCACACACCTCCATTGTATAAAATCCACAATAATCCAGGGGAGTGATTCCATCACCCGGCACCAGAACCAGATTCTGGCCCTGGCCAATCCCCCTGTTTTCTGCATATTAAAATAGACCTCATCCAGGTTGCCAAAAAATTCCTCATACTCCTCGCCGCTTAGAAACAATCTCATCATCATTCTTGGAAAACGGGGTGAGGGTTTTGGTTCAGCCATTTTTTTTCATGTCAGCGGTCGCCAGATCCACCTGCTCCCACAGAACAAGGTGTATCCTTTGAATCTCTGCCAATTTCCTTCTCCCCAGGGAAGTGATACGGTAAAAAAACTTGGTACGTCCCCCGGGTTCTGCCACCGGTTCCCCTGCCATTTTAATCACATATTCCTTGGAGCTAATTTTTTTCAAGGTTTTATAGATCACGCCAAAAGACCAGTACCTGCCGATGTCTGTGTGGATCTGTTCACGAATGGTCACTCCATAAGCATTGTCAGCCAGTTTATAGACTGCTAATAGTACAATTTCTTCCGCTCTGGACATTAAATTCATTTTTTCCACTCCTATTTATATGCCTTTTGCACTTATATATTAAAACGAGACTAATCCGAAAAAAGTTGACAAATAAAATTTTAAAAGGATATTTTAAATGATCGGGCGCTTGCAAGGTCCGCCCCTACGAATTCCAAGACGAGCGATGCCAAGGGGAACTACGGGCCAATTGCCATTTGCCCCTACATTTTGGTCTTCTAAATAATCAAGTGGGGACGTTCTTTATACAGGGT
>CBFDCH010000348.1:0-3839 GCA_965603235.1 uncultured bacterium
AAAAGGCAGTGTTTAAGGTGCCCAGTTTTTCTGTTAAACTTCGGGAAAACGCTACCGTAGTACTCCATATCAAAATGGAGCCCAGCCCCAGTACGGTAAAAAAAGTGTTTTTCTTCACACCAGGATTATAATCTTTTAGATAGGAAAGAAAAAGGATTCATCCCCTTTGTTGTTTCATCAGGTTGATCAGGTCCAGCAGGATTTTTCTGTTAAAAATTTTAAGAAAGATCAGCACAGAAAAAATGATGTTAACCGGAGCCAGAATGAATATGATCACATCGGGCCTTAAAAGGACAAATCTGTTAAGGAGCCCGGATGACCAGCTCAGGATAATGTTGTGTTCCGCAAAATAATTCAAAGTGTTTATCCCACTGATGAGCAGGGCCCCGTTGACGGCCACCAGATACCAGGGGATAAGCAGGCTCCTTCTGGAGATGGCTCCTTTTTTTATTTGTAACCTTTTAATTTTAAAATATAATATAAGGATATATATAAGAGAAGCCAGCATCAGAAAAGAGATAAGAATAAACCTCGAATCATTAATAGCATCCCCATGGGCCACATTAAAGGTTTCGGCCATGCTTCACCTCCTCATTTCATATCTATGGTATAATTTTTTATGTGGGCATGAGGCCCATAACCGGTTTTAGGTCAAAGAATTAATATTTTTTAATTTCCCCACCCTCTATCCCTATAACAGTTCGTGATGATTTGGGGAACAAACGAGAGAGTAAGGAAAAAATGTAGGGGCCAAGGGCAATTGGCCCGTCAGGTTTTTATGTTTGCAACCACCCTCCCTGATAGGTTATTCAATCTCGGGGGCAGGGGGCGTTTTTTAAGGGCGGCGCAGCCAGGGCCAGGTCGCGTTCATAATGGGTGGTATTAAAGGGGAGCAGGTGGGCCCGATTTGGATCGTTAATAAAGGACCTGATTTTTTCGATCAGCCGGGGTCGTTTAAGCAACTTGGCAGATAATGGCTGGGCGGAGGCATCCTGTGGTGTGATCAGGACCAGCCGCTGGCGGGCGTGGCTGGCAATGACCCCGGGCAGCAAGCCCAGATAATACTCCACAATGCCGGGATAGATAACCTGAGAGGTTACATAGATCAATTGGGCCCGGGGCTGACGCAGCAACAGCAGGAGAAAAAGGAAACGCTCCTCATACGCCTCAAGGACCGAACCCTGCAGTGGATAATCAACGGTCAGGGATGGAACCACCACAATCGTCTGTTCGTCCTGGTTGAATTCCTGGATCGATTTCCACAAGGGGATCAGTTTTTTCTGCAGGCGATCGAAGCGGTCCTGTATCTCCTGCTCCGAAAGGGCGATTGGGGGTACATCATTATTGTTCATGGCCCGATTAATTGGTCCTGGTTTTCATATATCACAGGTAAAGAGAGGGTGCAAGTAAAAAGATATGAAATCAAGCCAACGATTTTAATAATTATCCGTATAATGAGTGTAGTATCCCAGGAAAAAAGACAATTCATGACTTTAATGAGAAAAATTTTTATTTGTTTATTCGTATTCCTATCCATAATGCAGGTGCACCTGGTATCCCAGGCAGCTTTTAAACCGCGGCAAACTGAACAGGCGCCAGTCATTGACGGCAAACTGAATGATCCTGTTTGGACAAAAAGCCCGTCTGTTTCAGGCTTTAAAACGTTTGTTCCTGACTTTGGCAAAGA
This sequence comes from uncultured bacterium, assembly GCA_965603235.1. Taxonomy (GTDB): domain Bacteria; phylum Acidobacteriota; class Aminicenantia; order UBA2199; family UBA2199; genus CBFDCH01. The sequence goes on from CBFDCH010000348.1 coordinate 1,688, forward strand.
GATGTCGGAAAAAACCATGGTTTACCTGGCTTATGACCGGGAGAATCTGTACTTTGCCTTCCGCTGCTTCGATAAGCAGCCCGAAAAAATCAAGGCATCGGTCTCCAACCGTGACAACATAGGCGCGGATGACTGGATATGTATTAACCTCGACTCCTTCAATGACCAGCAATCCCTTTATGGACTCTATGTCAATCCCCTGGGTATTCAGGGCGACACCCGCTATGCCGGCGGCAAAGAGGACCGGGGATTCGACACGGTATGGTACAGCGCCGGTCAGATCGATTCGCAGGGGTATACCATTGAGGTGCAGATCCCACTCAAGAGTATCCGTTTTAATCACAAGAAGGAAACCACAATGGGCGTGATTTTTGAGCGTAAAGTCAGCCGCCGCAATGAACAGGGCACTTTCCCGGCCCTGAGTCCCAAACAGAGTGAAGCCTTTTTAACCCAGATGATGCCCATGGTTTTTCACAATTTAAAACGATATACCTTGCTGGAAGTTTTGCCCTCCTTCACCTTTCACCAGACCCATTCACGGGAGGAAGGAGAGTTAAAGAGAGATAAATCAGAAACAAAACCAAGCCTGACCCTTAAATACGGACTCACATCCCAACTGGTTCTGGATGGCACCATCAACCCGGATTTCAGCCAGATTGAGGCCGATGCCGGCCAGGTGGATGTGAACCTCCGCTATCAACTCTTTTACCCGGAAAAACGCCCCTTCTTTTTGGAGGGGAGGGAATACTTTAACCTGGCTGGCAATCCCCTGAGCAATTCAGTACAATCAGTGGTACATACCCGCACCATTGCCGACCCTGTGATGGGATTAAAATTGAGTGGAAAATTCGGCCGCCGCAATACCCTGGCCGCCATTTACGCCCGCGACCGGGTGCCGGATATTGATGAGGACGCTGCTTTCACCATATTTCGCTACAAGAGATCATTGAAGGGAGACAGCTATCTGGGAGGGGTTTATACCAGTCGTATATTGGGAGACTTTTCAAATAGCCTGGCAGGGATCGACGGACATATTCGCACCGGAAGATCAGATACCATTGATTTTCATGGTTTGTACAGCTTTGTCAGCAATGATGATATACCCGGCCGGGGAGATGGGCATGCCGTATCAGCATCTTTTACCCGCCTGACCCGTAACTGGACCATGCTTGCCGGACTCAATGACCTGAGTGAAAACTTCAGGGTTGATACCGGCTATATCACCCGGACGGGAATCACCCGTTTTACCGGCCTGCTGGGACCGAAGTTTTATCCCACCTGGCCCTGGCTGCGCCGCATTGATGGTGAATTGTTTCTCTCACTGACAAAAGATAAGGAGAGCGGTCTCTGGGAAACCTTTAACCACATCTCCTTTCTGCAATTTCTCAAAGGAGCCACAATATTTAAAATCAAATATGCCATATCCAACGAAATATTCATGCAGCAGCGGTTTCAGACCGGCGGTCTGAGTATATTGATAAACAGCCAGATTCACAAGAAGCTGTTCTTTTCCATCCTCTACCGCCGTCGCCAGGCTATCTATTATTCGGATAATCCCTTGCAGGGATATGAAAACAGAATTCAGTCCGAGCTGTTATTTCAACCCTCGGAGAAACTAAAAACAGAGTTAAGTTTTATTTATTTTGATCTCTACCGGGATAGTGATGGGGAAAAAATCTTCGATTACCCCATTTTTCGTTTCAAACAGGTATTTCAGTTCAATAAATACCTTTTTTTCCGGGGCATCCTGGAATACAACGACTATCACAAGGAACTTTTAACAGACCTGCTGGTCTCCTTCACCTATATACCAGGCACGGTTATCCATATGGGCTATGGCTCCCTGTACAACCGCCAGCAATGGCAGCACGACCGATTCATAGATGTCAACCGCTTCATTGAGAACAAACGGGGTTTTTTCTTCAAAGCCTCCTACCTCTGGCGGTTATGATAATCAAGAGAATCCTCATTCTCGGTTAAAAGGTGACTCACCCTCAATTGCCAGTTCTCCTCATCATCCTCCACCAGCTGGTAGATCTTTTTTCCGCTGATGGTATACGGATATGTACGCAAAACCCCCACGTCTTTTAAGGGAACCGATTTGTGTTTTATGAATTTACCAGTAACAATTGTAAGTATCGGTGCAGGTTTT
>CBFDCH010000349.1:0-3837 GCA_965603235.1 uncultured bacterium
ATCTGCATTCTAAAGAATTAAAAAAAAAAAGTAAAGAAATCTCCCATGATTAAAAGCAAAGTCATTAAAATTACCCTTGACCCGAAAGCAATCAGTTATTATAATTAAGTTTTCCAGCATGCGGTTGAATTTTGCCGAAACTGGGGAAACAAAGGAGGAACCATGGATATTTCAAAAAGGGCCAAAGGAATTCAGGAATCACCCATCAGAAAGCTGGCTGCCGTTGCCAGAGAAACCCGGAATCAGGGGACTCATATTTTTCACCTCAACATTGGCCAGCCCGATATAGAGACGCCCCCTGATTTTTTCAAGCAAATCATTGAGAAACACGACAAGGTCCTGGCCTATGGGCCCTCGGATGGACTGGATGAGCTGAAAGAAGCCATGATCGATTATTTTCTAAGATTTCAGATCAAATTGGAAAAAAACAATATAATTATTACCACTGCCGGCAGTGAGGCCATACTCTTCGCCTTTAACGCCATTGCCGATCCAGGAGATGAGATCATCGTTCCGGAGCCGTTTTATACCAACTACAACGGCTTTGCCACCCTTTCAGGCATAAAGATCGTGCCCATTACAACTGTGGCTGAAAACGGTTTCCACCTGCCGGATATTTCCGAAGTTGAAAAAAAGATTGGACCCAAAACCAGAGCGATTATGATTTGTTCTCCCAACAATCCAACCGGTACTGTTTTCACTCAGCAGGAAATCGAACAGCTGGGAGAATTGGCCAAAAAACATGACCTCTTCCTGATTGCCGATGAGGTTTACAAAGAATTTACCTACGATGGAACCAGCCACTTCAGTATTCTGGAATTGCCGGGAATGGCAGACCGGGTAATCGTGGCCGATTCGGTGTCCAAAAGGTATTCCGCCTGTGGCGCCCGCATTGGTGCCGTTATCTCAAAAAACCAGGATATTATGCAAGCCATTCTTAAATTTGCTCAGGCAAGATTGTGCCCCCCCACTCTGGAACAGCTGGGCGCTATCGGTGCCTACCGCCTGCCCGCAGATTATTTCGAAGATATCCTGCTCGAATATCAAAAACGGAGGGATATCCTATGCGATATTCTCACCTCCAATCAGGACATTGTGCTGCAGAAACCCCAGGGAGCTTTTTATATAATGGCCAAAATGCCGGTGAATGACTCAGATGACTTTGCCAAGTGGATGCTGGAATCATTCCACATCAACAACGAGACCGTGATGGTAGCTCCGGGGGCGGGCTTCTATTCTACCAGCGGAAGAGGCAAAGACGAAATCCGCATTGCCTACGTTCTGGAAAGCGGCAAACTGGCCAAGGCTGGAAAAATTCTCCTGCAGGCTATAGAGTCCTACAAGCAGTAATAACCGTCTCCTGTTTACTATCTTTAGCCATTTTGTTATAATTTTTGTATGAAAAAGGGATTTACTCTTGTTGAGATTCTAATTGTCATGGCCCTGATTGGGATCCTGGTGGCCATTGCCATTCCCAATTTTAGCAGATCCACCATTCGGGCCAGGGAGGCAGTACTTAGAGAAAATTTGCATCAGCTGCGTAAGGCCATCAACTATTTTTATCAAGATAAGAAAAAATATCCAACGACATTGGAAGATCTTGTAATAAACAGGTACCTCCGCTCAGTTCCAACAGATCCCATTTTAAAAAAAGCCGACTGGGAACTCATCCATTTTGAAGCTGAGGATTCTGAAGAAATGGACCCTGAAGCCCTGGAAGGATTTATTGACGTAAAGAGCCGGGCAAAAGGAACCGCCCTGGACGGCAGTAAATACAGTGAATGGTAGAGACGGTCAAAACCAATCCGTATATTTGAAAAGCCACGGGTATGCCCTCCTGGTTGCCATCATAGCAATAAATGTCCTTACCATCCTCCTGCTTGCCGCCCGCACCTTGTGGGAAACAGAAATCCGCCGGGACCTGGAAGAGGAATTAATCTTTCGGGCCAGGCAATACGTACAGGCGATTGAGATGTACAAAAAAAAGAACAGCAACCTGGATCCCAAAGATTTTAAAGTACTGGTTGAAAAAAAATTTTTAAGGAAACTTTATCAAGACCCCATCAGCGAAACCGGTAAATGGGATGTGGTGATGCAACCCAAATTCTCCGGAAATAAAACTTTAATGGTGGTGCCGGAAGAATTGGTAGCCCAATACCTTTATCAGGCCCGGATTGTGGGGGTTATCTCAACCTCCCCTGAAGAGAGTTTTAAAGTGTACCGTAAAAAAACCAAGTATAATGAGTGGGCCTTTTACGTGGGAGAGGATGAAGAAAAAGATATGCCTCAGCTCAAATTTGTCAGTCAACAATAGATGAAAAATATCCTGATTATCGCTGCGGAAAACTCAGCTGAAACCTATGGTGTGCAAATTGTTGAGGAGTTTCAGAAGAGGAAAAATTATCCCCTTTTTTTTGGCGTGGGAGGCGATAAATTCCAGGAAAAAGGGGTGGAAGTAATTTTTCATAACCGGGAGCTGGCCGTTGTCGGCATTATCGAGGTACTCTCCCACCTGGTAAAACTAAAAAGGTATATGAATCGCCTGCTGAAGGCGGCTGTCCATAAAAAAGCTGCAGCCGCTATCCTCATCGATTTCCCTGACTTTAATCTGAGGCTGGCTAAAAAATTGAAAAATGCGGGTATACCGGTCTATTATTACATTAGCCCCACAATCTGGGCCTGGAGATATTCCCGGATAAGACTAATCAGAAAGTATACCGATCATATCTTTATCATTTTTCCATTCGAGATCGATATCTTTAACAAGGAGAAGATACCCTTCACCTACACCGGCCACCCGCTTATCCCGCTGATTAAAATCGATGAGACAAAAGAGACCTTTAAAGAGAGGTTTCAGGTGCCGGCAGATGAAAAAATCATCAGCCTGTTGCCTGGGAGCAGAAGATCGGAAATTTCCTCCCTTCTGCCCCATATGCTGCAGGCGGTTAACCGATTGGCCGAAAAAGAAAAAATCATGGTGTTTTTGCTAAAAGCGAATACAATCGAGGATGAACAAATTACCGCCGACATAAAAGAATCAAAACTTCCAATTCAGATTATTCATCAAAAAGACGGATATAACCTAATCCATGCATCCCATGCTGTTTTAACCACCTGCGGCACCTCCAATCTGGAAATTGCGCTGCTGGGAATCCCCTTTGTGGCTGTATACCGCGTAAATCGACTCAGCTATTTATTGGGCAAGAGGTTTGTGAAAATCAATCTCTATTCCATCGTGAACATTCTGGCCCGGCAGCAGGTTATTCCTGAACTGATCCAGAAAAATTACACCATTGAAAATATCACCAGGGAGTTGGATTCCATCCTTAATAATTATCAGGTGCGGGAGAAGATGAAGAACCAGTTTACCCGTATCGGTGAGATGCTGGTGCAAAACCAAAACCCGGCCGAAATTATTCAACAAAAAATCAGTGATGACCTGAAATTGCTGAATCCTTAATCCCCGTTCCTCTGCCTCAGGATTCATTTATACTTGCATATACGAAAATGTTATATTATTATTATTTACGAGGTTAAAGATGAATAAAACAATCGGCTTGATTAGAGATTCCATAGTTTCGGGTCAACCCATCATTCAAATCCTCTCATTTGAGGAACGCCGGGTTGAAAAATTTTTGGTGAAACTCTGTCAACAATTGTTGCGTAGTGATAATGTTCAATTCTGGGACATCAACAACGGCCTGCTGAAAAACGGCCAGCATATACCCGACAGCAAAGATCCTATTAAAGCCATCAGCCTGCTCCTGCAAGAGAAGGAGGTTGGTTTTTATATATTCAGGGATTTAAACCCATTTATCAAGGAATCCCAGGAAATTG
>CBFDCH010000350.1:0-3836 GCA_965603235.1 uncultured bacterium
GTTGCTGAATGCCACCGTCAGATTTTCAGTTTGCCAGGTGGATATCAATCCTGCCAAAAAGGCTGTCTGACCGGAATTAAACCCTGGTTTATTGAATAGAGGCAGTTTGATACCTACTCGAGCCGAGAGGCTGAGTTTTTTCCGTGTGGTGATTGGGGTTAAAATGGTGAGGATCGGCGCAGACATGGCCAGCTGGACCTTGCTGTGGAAGAAATGATCTTTGTAGCGATAATTTAGGGTGTATTGGGGGTAAAGATCCCTTCCACCGGGCGAGATGCCCATCAGCCCATCCATAATTCCGCCGTAAATCAGGCTCAAGCGCAGGTAAAGCTCCAGAGTGATCGAAGAAGTCAGTCCATAGCGGAATGCTGCCGTCAGGTTCATTGTTTCCATATCATTGATTGATGTCAACTCCTTGTCAAACATGAATATATTTGAATAGTTCAGTTCAAGGCTGATGTTGCGCAGGTTTTTGGGTAATATCTGGTGGTTTAAAAAAGGGAAATGTGCAAGGGATTGGATCAGGGGATACTCCACGTCAGTTGCCTGCACGAATCCCGTTGAGAGGATCAGTAATATAGTGAGGGAAACCTTTTTTATCCTAAAAAAAAGCATCCTTTTAAATTCCAAATTGCATCACAGACATCAATTCTGTTGATTATTGGTTGCCAAGTTCAAGGATGGCAGTTAAGATCAGTTGGGCCAGGTCTTCCATGATTTCCGGCGTTATGATATCGGGAGTGTCTGTGGTCTTGTGGTAAGGCGAAAAGGGTAATTTCTCCCCTCCAAACGCGGCAAAAGAGATAGTGGGGATATTGGCCCACATGAAATGAGCGGCATCGAGTCTGGGCCGGGCGCGATTATGAAAATGGGTGGCTCTAATGGTTCTGTGGATATACTTTTTATTCACCTGATCAAAAACCTGCCACAATTCAGGATAATTTTTTCCAGCCAGGGCCACCAGTTTGTCACCGCGGCCAACACCATCCATATTGATGAATGCTTTAACTTTGTTGTTGGGTACAACCGGGTGTTTCAGATAAAATTCTGATCCTTTCACACCCTGCTCTTCAGCACCAAAAAAAATAAGGATTATACTCCGTTTGGGTGTGAGTCGGTACTGGGTGATAGCCCTGGAAACTTCCAGTATTACAGCCACGGCCGATGCATTGTCATTTGCCCCTGGCATTAATTTGTGATTCATTCCCACATGATCCAGATGACCGGCCAGGATTATGGCCTCTTTCTTTAATTCGGCATCAGTTCCTGGAATCATACCGATTACATTGTAGGCCATGCCGTCCGGGTAGTGCCGGGTAACATTCTTAATAGTTACAGTTTTTTTGGTTTTAAATGATTTGGGTCTTCTCTTTTTCTTAATTTGTTTTACAGTTTTTTCGTGATTATAACCAGTGCCCCTGAATAAATCATTTACTACTGACTGCCCCACATAGGTCAGCACCAAACCTTTTAAAAACAGGCAATTGGGATTGGCAATGTGGTAGTTGTACAACATGCCGGCTGCCCCATGGGCTTTTGCATTTTGGACCTTGTATTGATGAAAGGAGTATTTTCTCCACTTTTTAAACTCCTTGGATTCTTTGTCTGGTGATACAGGTACTTCTCGTTCCATGAGAACAATTTTACCTTTTACATTAAGGCCTCGATACTCATCATAGTTCAATTCCGGAGCGGTAATCCCGTAACCGACGTAAATCACCTCTGCGGTCACTTCACCAGAATCGGAGGTGGAGCCAGGGATAAAATCTTTTTCATATTGGTAATGCTTTTTAATAAATTGACCCTTTTTCACCGGGATATGTAAACATAATGCTGAGCCAGGCAAAACCCGGGTGTATGGATTTGCAAAAGCCTGCAAATAGGTGTTGTTATCTCCTGCTGGTTTAATACTCCATTCCTTCAGCAAGCCGGCTACCCAATCGGCTGAGGCATTATAGCCCTTGGTACCTGTGAGTCGGCCACCATATTCTGGTTTGCATAGTTCTTTAACATACTCCAATAGTGCGTGGCTGGAGATTGAATGGATGGCAGGGAGGAGTTTTTCCTGACCCGTCTCCTTTTTGCCGCTGGTCTTTTGCTGCAATGATGGTAAAATCGTGGTAGCAATTAACAGAAATAGAATGGAGAATATTACTTTTCTTTTGTACATCACATGGCCTCCTAGGTGATTGTTTCCAGGCAAGGTCCCGCTATTGAACCCTGGAGTTTTAGAATTTATCTTATTATAAAGGTCGAATTTTGTCAAATTCAGACCAACGGTAATAGTGAAAAAACATGATGGTAGTACCATAAAGGACGATAAAGTCGCGGTAAAATGGCAAAGACGCCCGATATAGCTGATAAAAAAAACAAACAAAACAAAAACCCCGAAACCCTTTATTGATGGGGGTTTCGGCACAAATAACTCTTTAAAATGCCTATATGACTATAAAAAATGAGTGATAAAACTTGACAAAAATCTCAGAATATGTTAACTAAAATATTGGGAGTGTGACATGAACAAGAAGGAGATATCTGAAAGAATTTTTAAAAAACTGGATATAAAAAGATTCGAGGCTTATCATTTTATTGACCTATTCATTGAAGTTATGGTTGAAAATTTAAGTGAGAATAAAAAAGTTGTGATTTCCAACTTTGGCACCTTTAAGGTCGTTGATAGAGAAGACAAGCGGGTGATTAATCCCAATGATAAGCAGCCCATGACCATCCCAGCGGGAAAAGTTGTTAAATTCTTCCCATCTAAAAATTTAAAAGACCTGGTTAATAAATAATTCCAGACCATTAATTTATGAAAATATTTTTACCTTATCTTCTCCTCCTTGCTCCCGGCTATGTCTCACTTTGATGAGGATCAATTATTTTCTATTGCCTACAACCTAGTCACCTGGAAAAATCAGCGGGCCAGACGAAAACTAGCACGGGTTGATTTTTCCTCAAAAAACCTCTCGCAACTAAGTGAACCACAATTACTCAAGTTTGGTTTTTTATCGAAGGAAATTAAAGATATACGCCATAACTATTTACAATTAGCTGAAACGGAGGTGGAGAGGGCTCAAGAATGCAATATTGAGATTTTGTTTAAAGGAAATTCCTGTTATCCTCCACTTCTCGCTGAAATATTTGATCCACCTGAATACCTCTATGTCCGGGGAGATAGAGAGATCTTGCTGGGCAAAAGCCTGGCGGTGGTTGGTTCCAGGCGCGGTAGTTCTTATGCATATCGTGTGTTGGAATCTCTGTTGCCCGACATTGTAAAGAATGGCATTATCATTGTTTCCGGTATGGCTTATGGCATTGACTCAATGGCACATAAGATTACTCTTTTACAGGGGGGGAAGACTATTGGAGTGAATGCCGGAGGGCTGCTCCATCCTTATCCAACGGGGAATCGAAGTTTGATTGATAAAATCCTTACAGATGGCTGCATGGTGTCGGAAATTCCCCTGGACGTCATACCCCGACCCTTTTGCTTTCCCATTCGTAATCGGATTATTGCTGGAATTTCTAAATCCATTTTAGTGATTGAGGCTGCAATGCAAAGCGGCTCCTTGATCACTGCCAGGTTGGGACTTGAACAAAACCGCGATATATTTGCAGTTCCCGGCAGGATTGATTCTCCGATAAGCAAGGGCACCAATTATCTTATTCAGCAAGGGGCAAAATTGATTACAAGTCCTGAGGATATACTTGACGAGTATGGTATAAAAAAAAAGAAGGTTCAGCACGATTTAAAGAAAGAATTAAATAAAAAAGAGCTAATGCTACTTGACTTAATGACAGATAATGAGTTAAAAAGTATAGACTATTTGGTAAGC
>CBFDCH010000351.1:0-3835 GCA_965603235.1 uncultured bacterium
TTGGCGAAAAGTGTGACCCGGTAAACCCCTTTGTTGTAATCTTTATTGGCATGAACGAATGCTTTGGGGAAATAGACTCTGCCAAGATTTATCTCGTCCGCGTAAGCCAGCAGGGTAAAGCAAGAGATAAATAAGCAAGTTATTAATATTAAGGCTGTTTTTTTCATTCTTTTCTCCTTATTGTTACTTTTTATTTCCAGGGATAAACACCCGTCTGTTCTTCTTTCGGGTAGTTTCAGCTGAATTATCATAAGCAGGTTTTTCCTCTCCATAGGAGATACTCTTGATACGATCGGGGGAGACGCCCTTTTCAATGAGGTATTTTTTGATAGCTTCGGCCCTGTGTTCACCAAGTGCCAGGTTATACTGTTCCGTGGCAATGGAACATGTGTGTCCCTGAATTACAATTTGAGTGTTGGGATGGTACTTAAAGAATTCTACTGCTTTATCAAGGTCTTCTATAACAGCTGGGCTGAGTTCGCTGGAATCAAAGGCAAAGAAATACTCCTCTTTGGCGGGAAGTACTGGAATAATTACCTTTAGACTCAAGGTAGAATTTACATTTGAGCATTGGTTACTGGCCGCAACTTTGACCCAGGCGTCTGCCATCTCTTTGGTCCATTTGACGCCGATAGTCGGTGAACCTTGACCACTCTCGATCACGCCGTTTGCAGATGCGGACCAGGCATAGGTAATGGGTTTGCTGGCGGAATCCGGGCTGATTACTGCCTGATAACTTCGCTGTTCTCCAACTTTTGCCTGATTGTCGCCTTTAATTGCCACGGTTTCAATAGCTGTACAGGAAGCGACTTTGGGTTTTGGTTTGGTGTTTATCCATACGGTTCCAATACCGCCATGTGAATCTCCCAGGCTCTTGTCATTGAATAATATATTTTTCTTGTAACCAACAGCAATACCGTACTGATCATTCTCTAATTTAAATCCCACAATAAGATGTAGCGGACTGTCCTGTTCCAGGTCTGTGCCGTTATAAACCTTACCGGCAAGCTGGGAAGCAAAACTCAGGTTTTTGCCAATTCCCACCTCAATACCAGCCGCGTATTTGATGGCATTGGCCGTGTCCGCCATTGTGCCCACCATGTCAAGTTCCGGGTTGATCTGATAACCGGCGTTAAGACTAATTATTGCCTTTGCTGAAAGTTTATGTGCAAACAGCAGATCCACCCCAAACTTGGATTTGGAGGTAGTGACAGCAGCCTCTTCATCGGACAGGGGTAGTTCAAAATATCCCAACACGCCAAACGCGGTGTCTTGGTTGTCACCGGAAAAATTATACTTTACGCCAAATGATGCGTATCCCAATCCGGTTTGCCACCTGTCGGCAAAAGGATACTCAACATTGACGGCTCCAGGTTCCAGCATATGAACCCGGTTGTATGAGACATTCAGGTTCAATTCCAGGTTTTTTGCCACTCCAACACCAACACCGAGGAAAAAACGGTTAACATCAACATCAGCGGTTTTTAAATCGATGTTGTTGATCCCCAGTGAAAATCCGGCTTGTCCCTTGGCCAAAGTAAAGGGATAACTAACGTCAAATAATCCTCGATAGCCTTTGACATTGGTAGACGCGGAGAATAAGGGGAAGATTGCGAGTGCAAAGCCAAGCACACATATAAAAGCTAATTTTTTCATTGATTACCTCCAACTCTTAATGACTAACTAAAATTATATGTTAATGAATTAAAAAAAGTCAAGAAAAAAAGTTTTTTTTTATATTGTGGCCGGAAATCGCAAAAGCACTATAACAACAGGTTTTTCCGCTTAAATTTAGGCGATGTCATCGGTAATATGGGGAGGGCTAATCCTGTGGTTGATCCATTAAATTCAATCATAATGAGGTTTTCGGAGTAAATTAAGCAATATCAACTGTTTTCAGATACAATATAGGTGCACTCTAAAGAGGGTGACTCTGTGAGGGAGTTTTTGGAAAAACTTTTCTTACTTTTCCACATTTTTATTCTTTATCGGTTGAAAAATGGACTCTTTTTTTGCCTCCTCCAGCATCAGAGTAAGGGGTACTTCCAAACTGTGTGTTTCCAGCAGTCGTTTGTTTTTCAAAATATCTGCACATTTCCCTTGAGCGACTAATCCTCCCCGGCTCATCAGCGCCACACGGTCACAAATTTGATATACCATGTCCAGGTCATGAGATGCGATAATTTTGGTACCTTTCAGCCTTTTTATAAGGATAAGTAATTTTCTACGGGAATGTGGATCAAGACTCACAGTCGGCTCGTCGAACACAGTAATTTCAGGCGACATTACCAGAACCGTTGCCAGAGATGCCGCCTTCCTCTCCCCCAGACTCATATGATGCGGCGATTTTTCACGTAAATGGACGATGTTCAGGGCCTTAAGGACCTGATCGATTCGACCGGCCACCATCTGTTCGCTCATGCCGAAATTGAGGGGGCCAAACGCCATGTCATCGGCCAGAGTGGGCATGAATAATTGATGGTTGGGGTCCTGAAACACCATACCAACTTTGGCGCGAATGGTTTTTAAGTTTTTTCTACATATCAGTTTGCCGTCTATGATTACATCTCCGTTCCCCCTTAGGATTCCATTAAGATGTAATAAAAGAGTTGACTTACCGGCGCCGTTGGCTCCAATAATCCCCAAACATTCTCCAGCCGAAACCGTTAAATCTATTTCCTTGAGAGCCGTGGTCTTGTCTGAATAACTGTAGCTTAATCCGTTAATGACTATTACAGGTTCTCTTTTTTTCATGGCAAAATTGGAACCACTCCATGGAAGAGTAGGATGAGAAAAAGAATCAGCACATCTTGCGGTCGTGAGGTTTTTAGCTCAAGGAAGGGAAGATGTCTCTGGTATCCCCTGCTTAACATAGATATGTATATATAGTCGCTTCGCTGTATGATATTCATCAACAATTGTCTGATCAGAAGCGATGCTCCCTCAATTCTTGACCTGAATGATTCAGTGCCGCCAATACGGCATTGCCTGGCGCGATAAAGTGTTTCACCTTCCTTCAGTAAAACAAAGATGAAACGGTGAGTAAAAAAAAGAATATTAAGGATTAATGGCGGTGTTTTAATTGATGCCAGGCTTTTGATAAACAGGGGAAAGGGCGTTGTATGGAAAAAAAGGGCGAGGGCGGTCAGAATGAGACTGGTACGGAGGATAAGGTTTGATAAAAAGGGAAGCTGCTGATACAGATTTTGTTGATAGAATAGGAGACGCAGAATGAAGAAGAATAAAAACAGGGGGATGATTGCTGAAACACGTCTGATTAGATCGGCCAGGGGGAGGCGGCTGATAATGACCAGGACTGTCAAGTACAGGAGCAGACACCCGAATCCGCTAAAATGTCTGCTGGGCAGAACAAGGATTTCTGTTATCAGCACTGTCAAGAGAGCCAATTTGATGCGAGGATCGATTTTTTTCAAGTTATTTGATACCCCCCGCATTTTTCTTTTTATACTTCACTCTTTTCTGGGCCTGTGATATGTAAACAGAGGGTTGGTCGATTAGCGTAAATCTATTAAACCCCGCTCCCCTCAGGAGAGAGGCCATCCTGGTTCTGCATGGTAATAGATCTTTGGTGACCGGTCCTTTAACCTTTTTATGGAATTTGTTGAGCTCTAAACGGCTCATTTGATGGGCAATGAAGAGAATTCCTCCCGGTTTTAAAATACGGTGAAATTCTTTCAAAGCCTGGGACTTTGGTGACAGGTGTGGAAACAGGGCAAAACAGATCACCTTGCTGAACGACTCTGTGGACAAAGAGGTATAGTGAGCGTCACACTGAAGATAATGGAGGTTTGGAGTTGAAAAATTAACTTTGCTT
>CBFDCH010000352.1:0-3824 GCA_965603235.1 uncultured bacterium
AAGTCCCTGATCTCTCCCACCAGAATAATATTGGGATCCTGCCGTAAAAAGGATCGTAGGGCGGCCGGAAAGGTAAGCCCGATCTGTTCTTTAATATTAACCTGGTTAATGCCGAAGAGGTTAAACTCAACCGGATTTTCCGCTGTCAGAATGTTTACATCCTCATTGTTCAACCGTGAAATCGCTGAATAAAGAGTGTTGGTTTTTCCGGACCCGGTGGGACCTGTGACCAAAATAATGCCCCAGGGTTCCGTTATGTTACGCTCGAATCGCTCTAGGGACATGCTTTCGAATCCCAGCTTTGACATATCTAGCATCAAGTTATCTTTATCAAGTAAACGTATGACAATCTTTTCCCCATGAATGGTGGGTAATGAAGAAACCCTCATATCTACAGACTTCATTTTTTCCCCCACCTTGATTTTGGTCTTGATACGGCCGTCTTGGGGAAGCCGCCGCTCGGCGATATCAATGCCGGCTATAAGCTTTATCCTGGACAAGACTTTATTCTTGATACTCATGGGAGGCGTCATATACTCGGTTAAATTGCCATCAATTCGTAGCCGCACTCGGAACACCTTCTCATAGGGTTCAAAGTGGATGTCCGAGGCACTCTTGGCAATGGCGTCCTGAAATATCAGATTAACCAGTTTAATTGCAGGTTTGTCAACTGTTTCTGCATCAAGGTCATCCATCAGGACATCTTCATCACCCTCACCTTCTATAACCTCAATCGAGGAATCATCCCCCCCCTCAATCTCTTCCAGAAATTTATGCGCATCAATTCCGGTTGATGAGCCATAATACTTATCAATGGCTTCCAGAATTGAACTTTCCGGAGCAATAACGGCCTGAATACGTAAATTGGTCGAAAAACGGATCTCTTCCTGCACGATCAGATTGGATGGATCTGCCATGGATAGGGTTAAAATTGATCCAATACGGTGTACAGGCATGACAATGTGTTTTCTGGCAATCTCCGGACTGATCAAGCCAATTACTTTTGCATCAATATCAAATTTGGAGAGATTGATGGATGGATAACCGAATTGCTTACTCAACACCTGGGCAATATCTTCTTCAGATACAAATCCGAGTCTGATTAAGATGCTTCCCAACTTCCCTGATTCTCTTTTTTGAACTTCCAAAGCATTTTGGAGTTGATCATCAGAGATTTTACTCTCTTTTAATAAAATTTCGCCTAATTTCATGGGTTATATTACTCTTATTTTAATGTAATCAAAAATATATGTCAACTTTATCATTTAAAAAGATAAAATCCTGATAAGGCAATATTGTCAACAGAACCATCATTGTCCAGCCCCATGGCTACATCAATGACCAGATTTTTCATATTAAATCCAGCACCCAGTCCATATAAAACATTGGCCTTGCTACCAAAAAAATATTTTTCCGAGAGGTCGCTTAAAAATCCAGCGCGCAGGAAAAATTTATTCTTAAAAAATCCTTTTTCAATACCGACTGAAAAAGGCTGGCTCTCTCCTCCGGAATGAAAAAGGTCTGTTTTTTTTATATCCATATCAAAATAGATACCAAATTGAGGGTCAGGTCGGAAACTCATACCAACACTGATACGCGATCGGAGAATCACTTTAATACCGGATCCAACAATTGTGGGGCTTCCCAGGTTCCTGGCAATGACCCCAACTCTGAAATAACTGGCTACATCCATGTAAAGGCCAAGATCTGATACGATTTTTGAAAAGGAGTGTTCCTCTCTCTCCCAAACCTCCCTTAAATAATCCCGGGTGGTTTTTGAGACATTGAAAATATCGTTCTGCAGATTTGATTTGAATCCGGAGATCTTGCCGTTTAAATAATGAAGAGATACACCGATACCAACATTGTTGGTTAGAGGAACACCGTAGCCAATGGAGACTTTTTTATATTTTATCCCGATAAATTCCATCTCCAGGGAGGCAATATCCCCATTATCAATGCCATCCCAGCCCTTGTTAAAAATTTTACTACTCATGGGATTCAAAACTGCTGAATTTACGAATGAAATCACCAGGGAATAGTTGCCACTGGTAGAACCGGGACCCGTCATTGTGAAACCGTTGAGGCCATTTTTAAATGAATAAAGATCCTCAAGTTGAGAAAAGAGCTCTTGTTTTGCCGTTTGGGTAAGACTGTCGTAATCTTTTATATTGAAATCAAGTATGGCGTTTAATCGGGGAACAAAGTCCTTATAATCAAGAAAACTGTTTTGATATTGGTAGCCCCCAAAACTGGATTTACTGATTCCCAACAATGACGGATTTATAAAAGTTGCATTAAACTCCCAGGTGTGACCTATGGAAGCATATCCCAACGAAAGGGCCCTCGCTCCAAAATATTGAGGGATAATAGCCGGCATGGCCTGGACAAGTACTAAAATCAGTAAAATAACTCGGAATCCTTTCATGATGATCATAATCATATTATACTTTAATCCCGGATGTCAATGCCATGGCCATTTTATTGTAAACCCTTTTCCTTTAAATAGTTGCTAATATGGTTCTTTATGATCTGGTGGGTATGCTCCCTTTCTGACATTTTTTTTAGTATTGTGGGTGTGAGCAATGGAATCAGTTGTATAATAATACGGATAGGTGCCTCACTATCCAATATAATGGATCGGGCAATAACGGGGCGTTTGAACCACTCTGTGTTACAAAGAATCTCGTACAAATTTGGCCGGGGTGTTTTGCGATTTATCATTTCAATCACCAAATCTTCGCTACAATAAACATTTCCCAGTATGACTTTAAGTATACGGGGATCATTTTCCTCGATAAAGTACTTCAACAACGAATTGGGTGCAATCTTAAGATAGGTTATTTTCTCACCCGGGGCAAATTTCTGATACCTGCCGACGAATTCGAGTTCCACCCGTTTGCGGATAAAAGGACGGGTTCTTTGATTTTTAACAACTTTAATCAAGTCTATGGAATAGAGTTTGGGAATAATTTCTAAAGCAAACCGTTCAGGGAATTTTGGATGTTGTATCAGGTTAAATAAAATCCGGTAATTACTCTTTTCACGATGGTAAATTTCTAGTAATTCCTCTTCTGGAACAGCACCGTAATTGAGCCTTTGAATTAATTTCAGATCATCAGCCATTCAACACCCTAATAAAACAAAGAACCACACTCATGCTGTAATAATGATAACAAAAACCGAGGCCCAAAGAAAAATATTGACTGCAAACGGGAGGTCAGAAAAAATAATTTCAGAGGGATTCTCCCCTTTGCCTTTTGAATACGTCAGGTAAAGATAACGAAAAATTCCGAACACCACAAAGGGAATGGTCAAATATAATTGTTCCGTACCAAATTTTTCCTGGATTTCAGTGTTTAAAACATAAATAACATAAGAGATCAGTGTGGTGGCAGTGGTGATGGAGATTAGTTGATCCAATAATGATATATTGTACAATTTCAACGTTTTTCTTGTTTCCAGTTGATCTGCATTGCCCATGCGCAATAATTCCTGCCTCCGTTTCACAAGAGCTAGAAAAATCGCCCCTAAAAAAGTTATTATTAAAATCCAGGGTGACAGTTTAATCTGATTAACGGCACCACCGATTTCCACCCGGAAGACAAATCCAATCGCAATTATCAGGACATCGAGAATTACAATTTTTTTAAGAAAGAGCGAATAGAGAATGTTTAGTGCTACATAGATGGCAGCGATGATAAAAAAATGTCGGTTAAAAAGAAAAATGAGCGACAGGGTTGCCGCCAGGATTGATACAGCCACCCCAATCGCTGTAACAACCGGCAAATGTCCCGATGCTATTGGGCGATTTTTTTTTATGG
>CBFDCH010000353.1:0-3821 GCA_965603235.1 uncultured bacterium
ATAGAGAGTGAATTGTTTGGTCATGAGAAGGGATCTTTTACCGGTGCGTATGAGAAAAAAATCGGCAAGTTTGACAATGCCCATACTGGAAGCATTTTCCTTGATGAAGTGGGTGACCTGAGTCTGAAAGCCCAGGCCAAAGTACTCAGGGTGCTGGAGGAAGGGGAAATCCAGCGAGTGGGCTCCGCAGAGATAAAAAAGGTGGATGTGCGAGTAATTGCAGCCACCAATAAAAACCTTAAAGAAGAAATTAAGAAGGGCTCATTTCGGGAAGATCTTTACTTCCGGCTCAATGTGGTTCCCATCCACTCCTTTGCTCTGCGTGATAGGCGTGGGGATATCCCCCTATTGGTGGACCATTTTATCTCCTATTTTTCCGAAGAGAGCAATTTTAAGAAAAAAGCAATGTCACCCGGGGCCATGAAACTCTTTGTGAACTATGAATGGAAGGGGAATGTCCGTGAGCTCAGAAACCTGGTGGAGCGCCTGTTGATTATGAGTGAAACCAATACCATTGTGGAAAGGGATTTGCCTGTATATATGAGGGAAGTGGATGGTGAAGAAAAACCCGTCACCTTTGAGGATATTGACTTGTGGAAGGATTTTAAATTCCAGTCTGAGAAATTTTTTCTTGAAGAAAAATTAAGAAAATACAACAACAATTTATCCAAAACCGCCCGGGAGATTAAACTGCCGCGCAGTAACCTCTACAAAAAAATAAGTGCTCTTGGTATAATGTTAAACGGTGACCAGGAAACAGATAAAGAATCGCTCCAATCAGAGGAGTAATCCCTGATTGGGGAGGAAAGTCCGGGCTCCGCAGGGAAGGGTGGTTCCTAACGGGAACTGTCTGTCATTGCGGCAGATAAGGAAAGTGCTTTAGAGAACAGACTGCCTGTGACAATGGTTCTGCCATTGTTGCTGGTAACGGTGAAAAGGTGAGGTAAGAGCTCACCGTTCTGATTGGCGACAATCGGGACTGAGGTAAACCCCATCCGGAGCAAGGCTAAATAGAAGGTGTTTGAGGCTTTCCCGGCCGAAACCTTTGGGTTAGCTGCTTGAGCGGTCAAGTGATTGGCTGCCCAGACAAATGATTCTTCACGACAGAATCCGGCTTATCGTCTGTTTCCTGGTCATCTGTTTTCCCCGGTCCACTTCCATTTTAGAGTTTTACATATAATGGAAATAAGGTTTATATTTAACTTTTTATCTTTACTCAATGACTGAAATACGCTACAATGAAATAGAATAAGTCATGGATTTTGAACGATCTTGCTTGCTGTCTATCATCAGCCTGGCTCTTAGAGAGGATAAATTTCAAAGTGACATCACAACCCAATCCCTGATGAAATTTGATAAAAAAGTGACGGCTGAGGTGATTGCCAAAGAAGCGGGTATAATATCGGGTATTGAAGTTTTTTCCGAGACCTTTCTCATTGTGGATCCGCAAATCAAAATTTCCGCGCTGAAAAAAGATGGCAGCCCATTGAAAAAAAACACCCCTGTTTGTTTGATTGATGGAAAGGAGAGTTCCATTCTGTGTGCTGAAAGGACTGCCCTTAACTTTCTCCAGCGGCTGAGCGGTATTGCCAGCCAGACCGATAAATTTGTTAAAAAGATCAACAATCCCGATATAACCCTTCTCGACACCCGCAAAACAACTCCCGGCATGAGGTATCTTGAGAAAAAGGCTGTGAAGGATGGCGGCGGCACCAATCATCGCTTAAACCTGGAAGAGATGGCCATGGTAAAGGATAATCATATTAAGATGGCTGGAAGTATCACCAAAGCGGTAAAAGAGATAAGAACTCAATATCCCGGTAAACGTGTGGAGGTGGAGGTAAAAAACCATGAGGAATTACTTGAGGTTATTCCCCTGGATGTGGATGTCATTATGCTGGATAATTTCTCGGCAGCCATGATTCAAAAGGCTGTTAAAATAAAACCGGGCAAAACAAAGTTCGAGGTCTCCGGACAAATTAACCTGGCCAATATCAACCAAAAGACCTTGCCGGGTATTGATTTTATATCGGTTGGGGCTTTGACCCACTCATTTCCATCACTTGATTTCAGTCTTAACATAAGGAGATAAATGCAGGAATATTTTGAAACAGACGTTTTAATTATCGGTGCGGGAATTGCCGGTGCCACCACTGCACTGGTACTGGCTGAGAATGGCATAAATACCACCATGATTGCCAAGGGCAAAGATGTGACTGAAACCAATACTTACTGGGCACAGGGTGGGATTGCTGCTATGGCTGAGAATGAATCTCCACAGGATTTTATCAAGGACATTATGAAAAGCGGCTGCAATATCAATAATCCCGAAGCTGTTGAGCAGTTGGTTACTTTATCCAGGAAGCTGGTGAACAAAATTTTACTGGAAAAGATAGATGTCCCTTTTTCCAAAAGCAAGGGACATTTTGATTTTGCCCAGGAAGGGGCCCACTCCACAAGACGTGTATTGAATGTTAAGGATATGACTGGCAAAGTCATTCAGGATAGTTTTATCAAATACCTGAAAAAACAAAAAAAAATAAAGATACTGTTCAAGCACACTGCCATTGATTTACTGACCTATCCTCACCACTCCCTGAATCTCCAGCGAATATTTCAACCTCCCAAAACCATTGGCGCCTATGTTCTTGACCAGAACACCAACTGTGTCAAACGGATTTTTGCTAAAATGGTAGTGTTAGCCACCGGGGGATTATGCAACATCTTTCTCCATTCCACGAACCCCGGCGATACTGTAGGCAATGGTATAGCCATGGCCTCCAGGGCTGGGGTGCGTCTGGCCAATCTGGAATATGTCCAATTTCATCCCACATCCCTTTTTCATAAAGAGGCTGACAGTTTTCTCATAACCGAGGCTGTCAGGGGAGAAGGCGCCAGGCTTATCAATCGCAAGGGGGAATATTTTATGAATAAGTATTCACCTCTTGGTGACCTGGCGGCCAGAGATGAGGTGTCCCGGGCCATATATGGGGAGATGATTAAACATGGCGATGATTACGTTCTCCTGGACCTGGCCTCGTTTGTAAAATTGAATATCCGGGACCGGTTCCCCACAGTTTACCAGACATGCTTGAACTTCGGGATTGATATTGAAAAGAGACCCATTCCAGTGGTGCCGGCCGCTCATTACAGTTGCGGCGGTGTGTTATCAGACCTCAGGGGACGTACCAGTCTGAGAAATTTATATGCTGTAGGCGAGGTGTCCTGCACCGGAGTGCATGGCGCCAACCGTCTGGCATCTGTGTCGCTTCTTGAGGGAGTGGTTTGGGGTGTTAAGGCTGCCCAAGATATGGTTGATCAAATTGACAGTGAACAGGATCCCTATATCATCGCTGAAACCCCGGAATGGAAATATCCCCTGGCACAGGAAAAGTTAGACCCGGCTCTGATTTGGCAGGACCTGGTAACCATCAAATATATCATGTGGAATTATAGTGGCATCGTCAGGACCTTAAAGCGTCTGGAAAGGGCCAAATCGGATTTAAACTACTTGAGACACCGGATAAAGAAGTTTTACCAGAAGACCGAAATCAATAATAGTATCATCAGCCTGAGGGACAGCGCACAAACAGCCCTGATGGTGGTTAGTTCTGCCCTGATGAACAAGACCTCCCGCGGCGCACACTACGTTAACGATAGCGACGAGTAGGGCAATGGTCCCCCCTGTGAATGAGAGTAAATTCCAAATCACTCATTTACATTCAGGTGGAATTATTGCCAATTATTATTGCTCCAGCCAATGTCACCGCTACCTGGTGCGGGAACACCATTTAAAGAGCCAGGAATTGGCCCCCGGTCAA
>CBFDCH010000354.1:0-3816 GCA_965603235.1 uncultured bacterium
CCATCCATGGGGCCAGGCTTACATAACCATTGGCAATTACACTTTGATTGGTTAACAATACAGTGATACGGTCATGTTTCCGGTTCAGGGTTTTGGCCGAAATGTCATACAAATATTCCAGGGTATTGGCCACCCGCTGACCTTCACTGGTGATAGTTTCCGGAAAAACCACCTCAAAATGGGCAGTATCAATTTTTTTCCAGCGGATTCCGGGAGGTTCCTGTAATGATTGTGCATAAAAGTAAACCGGGAAAATACAACACAATAACAGGCCAAACCATTTAAATCTACGAATCACCGCCATCGCCCTTTTAAATTTGCAGTAAAACCACCGCAAACACTGTTTTATTTCCGAATGACACCATGGTTGAATCCAATCCTTGAACCAATGGTACACCATTTATTAAAGGCAAGCAAGATGTGCTCAGCTCAGCCATTGGATTAATGAAGTGTTGGTGTATAGGACTTTTTAAGGTACAATGGTATAACGGATTACCATTATGGCTGCAGAAAAAGAAAAAACCGTTCTCATTGGTTTAACCACCTCGCAAAAAAATAAAAGTGAGACAGAAATCCACCTTAAGGAGCTGGCCTTTTTGGCTCAGAGTGCCGGGGTTACTCCAACCAAACAATTTGTACAGCGGCTGGCTAAGCCCAATCCTGCCACCTTCGTTGGTAGCGGGATGTTGAGTAAAATCAAAGAGTATATGGCTGCCAATGAAGTAACCATCGCCATATTCGATGATGAACTGACGCCGACCCAACACCGCAATATCGACAAAATTTTGGGTGGACGTATACTTGATCGCACCAATCTCATCCTGGACATATTTGCCAGGCGGGCCCGCAGCACCCATGCCCGGCTTCAGGTTGAATTGGCTCAATATCAATACCTGCTGCCGAGATTAACCCGGCTCTGGACACATCTGGAACGTCAGCGAGGTGGGATCGGATTGAGAGGTCCTGGCGAGAGGGAAATTGAAACAGATCGCCGAATCATAAGAGATAAAATTGCCCAATTGAAAAAGCAGCTGATTCGGGTGGATCGTCAAAAAAGCACCCAGAGACAGAGTCGGGGAAAACTGGTAAGAGCGGCCCTGATAGGATACACCAATGCCGGCAAATCAACACTACTCAATCTCCTGAGCAAATCGCGGGTAAAAGTGGAGGATAAATTATTTGCCACTCTGGACACCACAGTGCGCCGCGTTGTTATTGACAACCTCTTATTTTTACTCACTGATACCGTTGGTTTTATCCACAAGTTACCCCATTGCCTGATAGAATCTTTTAAGGCCACTCTCGATGAAGTTCGAGAAGCGGATCTGCTAATTCATGTAGTGGATATCTCAGCGAGTAATTATATCCACCAGATGGAGGTGGTTAATCAGACCCTGGTTGAAATTGGCGCAAACAATAAACCTGTACTCCCGGTTTATAACAAAATCGACAAGCTGGCCGCAATATATCCTGACTCGGAATATTCCAATAGTGAACCAAAAAACTCGATCTTTATCTCCGCCAGGGAACAATCGAATTTAAATGAATTAAGAGATCGGGTATATCGAGATGTAAGAGAAATTCATATCAAACGGTATCCATATACAGATTTTCTATATTAGCGAGGCTCAACTCTCTTGTTAAAAATCATAAAAAATGATAATATTGCCCCTAATGGCAAAAAAGGCTGACCTTATCAGACAAACCATCTCCCAAATTAAAGAAGAAATTTCTATCCAGAAAGCGGAAACAAAATCACTTCAAGAATTGGTAAAAAAAAATATTGACAGGGATTTCAGCACAAACCTCTGGGATTTATCAGATAAAGAGTTGGATTTTGATATGGCTACCTATCTCTCTTTTCTAAATGACGACATTGATCCCAGGCCGGATCCAGCCGATATTTCCTCTCATCGAAAATTATTTGCCGGAATAATTGTGCGCTTCAAGCGGTTTTTATTGAAACTATCCAGTATCTACTCCAATGCACTTTTGGATAAACAACGAAAATTCAACGATCAATCGGTCCATTTCAAACTGTCCTCCTTTATTCGATTTCGCCACCTGGAAAACCGCCTGGGTTCTATTGAGGAGAGTCTAAAAGAGATCCAGGAAAACCTTGAAATACTATCTGAAACCAGTGGGAAGGTAGATCAAACGAATGATTAAGGATATTCTTGCATTTATTCAAGGTCAAGGATCAGCCAGGGCCAACCCTCAATTCTCTGAGGAACTCTTCGATAAAATCAGGAATTGGCTCAGCAGCAGCGATGAACAAAATTTCCAATCGGGCCTGCAACAAGCCTGTAAAGCGCTGGCCCGGGAAAAGGGTTGGCAGGCAGCCTACAACATGCTGTTGCGAATTGAGATCTCTGAAAAAATAAGAAAACCATCCCTGGCCCTCTACGATCATACCATTCACTTAATAGGAGGCGGTCAAAAATACGGCCTCACCATTGCCACGGGCCTGCAGGATGACTTTGATGTAACCATTATTGCCAACAAGACAGTTACTTTGGACCAGTTTCGGGAATGGTATGATCTGGATCTCAACAATTGCCAGTTGAAAATCATTCCTGTGCCCTATTTTGAAAAACGAGGGACCCTGAACCTTGATCCCGGCCAAATTACTCGGAGAATTCCCAATCCCTTTCATGTAATTGGTAAAGAATCGGGTAATTATGATATTTTTATCAACAACAGTATGAACGAGATGATATATCCTCTGGCCAATATATCAATGATGATCTGTCACTTTCCCGAACGCCGTCCCTTTAGTTATTTTTATGCTGATCAATACGACCATGTGATTTATAACAGTAAATATACGGCATCATGGATAAAAAAGAAGTGGCATTTTGATCCCCACAAACATATCTACCCGCCGGTAGACATGGAACCGCTGTCCGGAAAAGATATCCCCCGCGAAAACATTATCCTGTCAGTGGCAAGATTTGAAACAGGTGGCAGTAAGAAACAAATGGAAATGGTGCGAACCTTCCATAAATTGTCCCGAAACTTTCCAAAATTAATGGCCGCATGGCAACTATTTCTGGTAGGCGGCAACCCGGACCCAAATCCTTATCTTGCTACAATTTTAAAGTTTATTGAGCAGAGGGATATTAAAAACATACAGGTAAAAACCAATATATCCGGCGAAGCGTTGAAAGATATATATCGCCGGGCAAAAATATTCTGGCACCTATGTGGCCTCGAACAAAGAGATCCCGCCCTGGTTGAACACTTTGGCATGACTATTGTGGAAGCCATGCAAAACTCTCTGGTCCCCGTGGTGTTTGATGGAGGCGGACAAAGAGAGATTGTGGAACACGGACAATCCGGATTCCGAATAAACAATACTGCTGAACTGATGCATCATACACTCTCTCTTATTAAAGAAAACAGAATCCTGGGTCAAATGAGTACTCAGGCGCGAGAGAGAAGCAAGGTGTTTACTGGTGAACGGTTTATCTCTTCAATAAGATCCTATATCCAGGAAATATTATCCGGATATTCCAATCCTGTTAAAAAATGAGCGCCCTATTTTCAATAGTAATTTTAACCAAGGATTCAATTGGCGTGGTTAACCGATTGCTGGACTCCTTGTTTGACCAGGAATTTTGCCATCCCTTTGAATTAATATTTATGGACAACAACTCCAAAGATGGAACCATAGACTACCTCAAGCAAATAAATTTTAAAGATAAACGGATCGTACATATCCCTGAAGGTGAATTCAGTCATAGCGGTACACGGATGAAAGCCGCTCAAATCGCAAGGGGTGAATATATAATCTTTTTTACAGACGACATAATC